>JANMPW010000296.1:0-1835 GCA_031370065.1 Acidobacteriota bacterium | reverse complement strand
CAACGTCGAGCTGGAGGCCCGGCTCATCGACGACCTCCTCGACCTCACCCGCATTTCCCGGGGAAAGGTCGAGCTGGACCGCGCACCCCTCGACTTGCACGCCCTGCTTTTGAGCGTTTCCCAGAGTTCGCGCGGCGAGTTCTTCAACAAGGGCGTCGATCTGGTCACGGAGCTTGCGGCGGACGATCATCACTGCGACGGCGACGGCGCGCGCCTCCAGCAGGTCTTCTGGAACTTGCTCAAGAACTCCGAAAAATTCACGCCGGCGGGCGGGCAGGTGACGCTGCGGTCCGACAACCCCGCACCGGGCCGCATTCGCGTCGTCGTCACGGATACGGGCCGGGGGATTCGGTCGGACGTCTTGCCCCGCCTCTTCGAGCCGTTTGAACAGGGAGATGTGACGGCGGTCGGACGCTCTCGGGGACTTGGCCTGGGTCTCTCCATCGCCCAGGACCTCGTCGAACGTCATGGTGGCTCCCTGTCCGCCGCCAGCGATGGCGAGGGTCGAGGAGCTTCGTTTACGGTCGAGCTCATGACCACCTCTAAACGCTCTATAACGGCGCCGCTTCCGGCCCCCGACAAAGAGAAGTTTGCAGCCAGGCAGCGCACTTCGATTCTCGTGGTCGAAGACGACATGGACACCGCAGATGCGCTGCATCAGCTCCTCGCCGAATCCGGCTACCCTGTGCGGGTTGCCCACAGCGTCACTGCGGCGACACGAATCTTCCAGGAGCGCCCCGCCGACATACTCGTCACGGATGTCGGCCTTCCCGACGGCAGTGGCCTCGAGCTCCTCGGAGCGCTGAAGACTCTCAGTCCTCACCTGCGCGCCATCGTTCTCAGCGGCTACGGCATGGAAAAAGACATCCAGCGTAGCCGCTCTCTGGGATTTGCGGAGCACTTCGTCAAGCCCCTCAACTTGACCCGGCTGATCGCGGCGCTCGACGCCCTGGGGCCGCAATCCGGCTGATCGGAGCCGTGCGGCAAATCTGACGCAAGGGAGAGCCGCGCTCGGGCTCTCAACGTCTACCTTCCGGGAGTCGCCATCGGCGTCACCCGTGCCCGGGGCGTTTTCATAAACGGCCTGTTCTCGTCCAAAGAAGGAGGAGTTCTCCTTGCCCCGTCCCCTCCGCCTGGCGTCAGGGTGACTCCGGGCGCGGCAGTCGGTGCGGGCGCCGACGTCGTTTTCGGCATCGGATTGGGCGTCGGGCTACGCATGGGCTCCTGGGCGATGACGATGGCCGAACAGCCCGCTGCCAGCGCCGCGAGAAGGAACCTTGTTTTCGATTTCATGACCAACCCCTTTTGAACATTGTGAAAGTTGCCGGCGCCGGACGAAAGGACGGCCGACGCGCGGTCCTCGCGGCGCTTCCGGGCCCGATCGATACTGAACTCCCCCCCTCCGCGAGCGGCGATCGCGAGCAACACGAAGCTGTAAACGACGGCGAGCTCGCCGCCGTTCTCGATCGGCCAGAGGCCTCGCGGGGCATGGACCATGAAGTAAGCGACCGCCATTTGCCCGGAGGCGAGGAAGGCAACGGGGCTCGTGAAGAGCCCGATTGCAATGCAGAAACCGCCAAACAACTCGATCACGCCGGCGAGTGTCATGAGCGCTTCCTCGCCTGCAGCGGGCGCCCCGCCGAATGTCCCAAAGATCTTCTGGGCTCCATGGCAGGCCAACAGCAGCCCGATCACCATCCGCATGAGGGGGTATGCGAGTTCTCGGAAGCGAGCGGAAGTCATTTCGGCTCCGCGACGCCCAGCTCTTCGGCACGAGCCTTCGCAGCGGCGGCGCCGCGCGAGTACCCCTTCTGAAACGCCTCGGAGAGCGCTAC
>JANMPW010000479.1:0-1526 GCA_031370065.1 Acidobacteriota bacterium | reverse complement strand
TTCGCCAACTCCTCGGGAGCGCTTGCCTTCGTCATGTAGCCTCCTGCGCCCGCCTTCAGGACACGAACGGCAAATTGGTCTTCCTTGTGACCACTCAAGACCAGAACCGGGAGCCTCGGCCATTCGGCCTTTATTTCCTTGAGGAGATCCAGGCCGCTTTTTCCCGGTAAGGTGACGTCGAGCAGCGCGACGTCCCACGTTTTCTTTCGAAGCTGTTCCTGCGCCTGCCGCGCATCGGAGGCTTCTCCAAATGCGGCCTCGGGGAACTCAACGGCCAGCAGCGCCCTCAAACCACGCCGGACAATAGCGTGGTCATCGACGATGAGGACTCGTATCACCGGGACGTATCCCTTATCTTCGAGACTCGTCGTCACGATCGCCCGCGGCTCGGACTCATCCTCAGCGACCAGGATTTTCGCGCCCCGCGCCGTGGAGGCCGCCGGCACCCGTGACCAAATCGGTGGCCTGGCGAGGTCCTTGGCGAGCGCCTTCCGAATCGCGTCCACGGCATCGCGCGCGAGCGGTGCATCGAAGGCGCCACGGCCGGCACCGCCAGCGAGACCTTCCAGTTCGGAGGCGCGGGCGCTGACCGTCGGAAACCCGATCGTCCCAGCAAGGCCGCTCAATCGATGGGTGATCTGCGTGAGCGCCGCGACCGGCCCTTTCCGGCCCGACGCTGCCACTTTGTCAACGAGGAGGCGGATGGAATCGCACTGGGCGACGAACGTGGCAGCGAAACGCTGCCGCATCTCGTCCAGACCCTGCTGGAGGGCGTCGGGGGCAGAAGCAGAGGAAGCGCTGTCGAGCGCTGCTTTCGTGTCCTTCTTGCTTCCTGGCGCGCGTCGCCGTGTCTGCGTCCTTTTCAAAGGGATGGGATTGTGTTCATCGATTCATTGTACGCGCCACGCCCCGTGCTGGCGTGTGTCCTATTGCACACCGTCGGCCCGCTCATCAGGAGGCGAGCGGCCGATTGACAAGGGCTCGCACGTCCTCTGACAACGTGCGAGGGTCGAAGGGCTTGATTAAGACGCCGGCTGCGCCAAGAGCCGTCATGCGCTCGGCCTCGTTCCCTACGGCTTTGGCCGTCAGGAAGATCACGGGCGTCATGGCGGTTGCCGGTTGCGCGCGGAGCGCCGACAGTGTCTCCAAGCCGTCCATCGTCGGCATCATCATGTCGAGCAGGATTACGTCGGGTTTCTGTTCCTGCGCCTTCCGCACTCCCTCAACGCCGCTGGCGGCCTCGATCACATCCATCCTGCCCACACGACTGAGGCTCAGCCGCGCAATCGACCGGATGTCCGCGTCGTCGTCGATGATCAGGACCTTCATGATCCTGTGACGGCATCTGCGCCGCAGACCAGAATCGCGCGTCCGAGCCGCGGCGGGACGGGTCTGCGCGTGGTCGCGACCCGAAACCAGAACGTGCTGCCGCGGCCGTCCTCGCTCTCGACGCCGATCGTGCCGCCATGCTCCTCGACGATCGACTTGCAGATCGCGAGCCCCAGACCCGTGCCGCCCTTCTCGCG
>JANMPW010000437.1:0-2034 GCA_031370065.1 Acidobacteriota bacterium | reverse complement strand
CGCGAGACGCGACTGTTCCTAACGCAGATGTCCTACTCGAGCGTCCCGCAGCTCGCGCAGGTCCTCGCGCGCGCAATGGCGGATGCCTTGCCCGGCCACCCGCAGGTCCGCGAACTGACGTCGCTCGAGACGATCAAGCTGATCGGCCCACGGCAGCACACCACGCTCCCGAACGCCAACGGCGGCGGGACGATTCGCCTCGGCCCCGGACAAGGCCCGCATCTCGTCCTCTTCTTCAACACGTGGGAGAGCGAGGTGTCGAACCTCACCGCCGGCCTCGAAACTCTGAACCGCTACGCGGCGCTGAACTCCGTTGCCCCGCTCGTCGCGATCGACGAAGCAGGAGTCGAGTCATCCCCTAACGCGCTGCCGCTTTTCCTCTACAACGTGCCCCAGCTCGCCTATCCGGTCGCGATCGACGAGAGCGGCCGTGTCGCCGACGGATACGGCGTACAGAACTCGCCGTGGCTGACGCTCGTCTCCGGCTCGGGCCGAATCCTCTGGCACTACGACGTCGGCGAGAAGGGCTGGCCGAGCCTGCGGTCGCTCGTCAGCCACGTCCACGCCGCGCTCGCGCGCGGGCAGCGGTAACCGCTTTAGGGAACGGCCGCAAACGAGACGCCCCCGAACTGAACCTTGACCTTCGCGTCGCCGTGCGACGCGCCGGTCACGGCCAGCACCTCCCAGAAGAAGTTCTCGGCGGCCGGAGGGATGTCGCCAGCGCAGTACGAGACGGTCTCATGAGAGACCGGGAACGCGAGCGTCGGCTGCTGTACTCCATCCCAACTCAACACAAGTTCGAGGACCGCGTAGGTGCTGGGCCCACCGTGTGGGCTCGCCTTCACCGTCACGCAGAACTGGTTCCCACTGACGGCAAGCGGGGCGTTAGCCGACCAGCCGGCGACGGCCGCGGCAGGCGGAGAGCCGGGCTTCGCCTTGGCCTGGAGCTTGGCCCCCAAGAGATCGGGGCTCCAGTCGGCTGTTCCAGTCGCCGCGTCTGTGTTGCACTCGACGGCTTGCACGGTCTGGGAGACGAGACCGACGCCGCTGCAGGTCACGATGTTGGCGAGGGGAGGTGGGGGCAGCTCTGCCGCTACCGCCGACGCGAGTGCCGTCGATGCAAGGACGGCCGCCGCCAGGGCACCGACGCCGATCAGTCTCTTACGCATACGGGTTACTTTCGCGGCCAAGACGCGGGGTTCCTTCCGCGGCCAAGACGCGACTTTGGAGCACTGAAGCCGCGGGCTGTGATCTGTCAATTCTTTGCAAGGCATGGCGGCTCTCCCCCATAAGGGTTATGCCGGTCTGGGGAAATGCTGCTTCCCTGGGAGAATTCCACGCCGACAGCGAGCGGCCGCCAGGTAATCGGCCGCGTCCCCCATCGACGGGAGTTCTCTTGATTCCAATGCGGCCATTCCGCTACCCCATACTGCTGCTCGTACTCGCCATTGCTCTCCTGGTGGCGTTGGTCCGGCCTCTGCCGAGCAACGCGACCGAGACCGTGACCGCAACGGGCAAGGAGCAGGCGCGGAAGTTCTCGCGCTACCAGCTCCGGCACCGCGCGGCGATTCGCGCGCGGCGGACGTTCGGTCGCCGGGTCGTCACGTACGCGAGGCGGTTCGTCGGAGTTCCGTACTCGTGGGGCGGCTCGTCTCCGGGCACCGGCTTCGACTGCTCCGGCTTCGTGCGCTTCGTCTATTCGCGCCTGGGGTACGACCTGCCCCACAGCTCGTACGGGCAGTTCGGCGTCGGCCGGCAGGTGCCGCGCGCAGCCCTTCGCCCGGGCGACCTCGTCTTCTTCGACGGTGTCGGCCACGTCGGCATCTACGTCGGCTCGAACCGCTTCGTCCATGCGCCGCACAGCGGCACCCGCGTGTCGGTCGACAGCATCTCCGGCTGGTACGGGGCGCGGTACGACGGCGCCCGTCGGCTAGCGTAGAACGGCCCCGGAGCGCCCCGTTTCGGGCGTTCCCCATGGACCGGCCGGCACTCCACGCATTCGTCCGCGAGCTGATCGCGACCGAGCGCCTCCAG
>JANMPW010000434.1:0-2288 GCA_031370065.1 Acidobacteriota bacterium | reverse complement strand
CGCGAAGCGGGGCGTCGGGCGTTTGCGTGACGCAGTTCGCGAAGATTCTCGAGACGCTGGTCGGGGCGCGGGTCGAGTTCATCGTCATCGGCGGCATGGCCGCAACCACACACGGGTCGGCGAGGCTGACCAACGACGTCGACGTCGTCTATCGAAGGACCGCGGAGAATCTCGATCGGGTCGTCGCAGCCCTGGTGCCGCTGGAACCGTATCTACGCGGTGCTCCTCCGGGGTTGCCGTTTCGGTGGGACGTGGAAACGGTCCGGCACGGTTTGAACTTCACCCTGACGACGAAGCTCGGCAGTCTTGATTTCCTCGGGGAGGTGACTGGCGGCGGTGGCTACGAAGAGCTCTTGCCGTTCGCCACGCGGATCACCGTCGCCGGCGTCGAGTGCCTCTGCCTTGGCTTGGAAAAGCTCATCGCGGTAAAACGTGCGGCCGGGAGACCCAAGGACCTCGAGGTGATCGCCGAGCTCGAGGCCCTGCGCGACGAGCGGAGCCGTCCAAAGACTTGATCAGCGCCGGCCGGCGCCCTGGCCTGCAAACGCCGAGAGCGCCTCGACGCCGCCCGTGATCGTCTCGTCGGACACGGAGAACGAGAAGCGCAGGTGGCCCTCGCCCTCGGGGCCGAAGACGATGCCAGGGACGGTCGCGATGCGGGCTTCGTCGAGCAGCGTGCGCGCGGCATGGCGCGATTCGGCGCCGAGCCAGGAGGGGGTCTTCGGAAAGAGGTAGAGCGCGGCGCGCGGTGTTTCGAGCTCGAAGCCCGCGGCCGCGAGGCCCGCGACGAGCCGGTCGCGCCGGGCCCGGTAGCCCGTCTTCCACTCGGCGACGTACTCGGTGCCGCGCGCGAGCGCCTCGACGGCGGCCCACTGCGTGGGCGTCGAGACGCCGTTCGTGCTGTAGAGGACGACCGTCTTGACCGCCGACTGGTAGCGGGCGGGCGCGATCACGTAACCGAGGCGCCACCCCGTCATCGAATAGCTCTTCGAGAGCGTGAAAGCCGTGATGGTCCGTTCGTACATTCCCGGAAACGACGCGATCGCGACGTTCGGCTCGCCCTCGTAGACGAGGTCTTCGTAGGCCTCGTCCGAGATCACGGCGAGGTTGCTCCGGCGCGCGAACTCGGCGACCTCCTCGACCTCGTGCCGCGAGAACACGTCGCCGGTCGGGTTGCTGGGGCAGTTCCAGTAGAGAACTTTGGTCTTCGAGCTCGTGCGGCGCGCGAGCGTTTTCGCGAGGCCCTCGCGGCGCGCTTCGGCGGTGGGCACGAGGACCGCCTTCGCCTGGTGGTACGCGACGAGGTCCACGATCGGCGTCCAGTGCGGCGAAAACATCAGGACTTCGTCGCCCGGGTCGAGCAGCGTCGCGAATGCGGCGAAGAGGCCCTGCATGCCGCCGTTGACGACCACGGGGCTCTCGTCGTCGGCCGGGATGCCGTTGCGGTCGCGCACCTTCGCGAGGATCGCGTTGCGCAGCTCCGGGATGCCCGACGAGGGCGCGTAGCGCGTCTGGTTGCGTGCGAGCGCGTCGGTCATCGCGGCCTTAACCGGCTCGGGGGTGTTCATCCAGGGCTCGCCGCCCTCGAACCGCCAGACCTTCTGCCCGGCGGCGAGCAGTTCCATGACGCGGTTGCGGACGCGCACGATCTCCGAGAAGCCGACGCTGTCGAAGCGCCGGGCCGGCCGGGGAAACGACGCTTCACTCAATGATTTTGTTCCTTATCACCGCGCGCCCTCGACGTCAGATGTAAGAGCCCACACAAGTGCGATGATCCATCCAAGTACGGTCCAACCAACCAGTAAATTGAGCACAAAGATCGCTGTGCGATTGCGGTGCTTTCGGCGATCGGCAACGATTGCCGGCACAAAGTAGATCGCAACCGCGGCGAGAAGGAATATTAAGCCGAGCGTGGGTTCCTCACAGTTTCTCCGAGATCGCCTTCTGCTGCGTGAACAGATACAGGTACTCGCGGCCGCCGGCCTTGGAGTCCGTGCCGGACATGTTGAAGCCGCCGAAGGGATGCACGCCCACCAGGGCGCCCGTGCACTTGCGGTTCAAGTACAGGTTGCCGACGAAGAGCTCGCGCTTGCCTCGCAGGAGGCGCTCGCGGTCGCGCGAGTAGAGCGATCCGGTCAGGCCGTACACGCTGTCGTTGGCGACGGCAATGCCTTCTTCGAAGCTCTTCACCTTCAGGACCGCGAGCACGGGGCCGAAGATTTCCTCGCACGCCAGGCGCGCCGCCGGCCGAATGCCGTCCACGACGGTGGGCATCACGAAGTAGCCCT
>JANMPW010000417.1:0-5545 GCA_031370065.1 Acidobacteriota bacterium | reverse complement strand
ACGCCCCCACGACGTCCGGAGGCTCCACGGGAAAGCTCCTCATCAAAAACATCTCGGGAATCGAGCGCGCTCTCGAGCGCGCGATCGGCGTCGAGATGTAGCGCCTGACGAAGTCCATGACCTTCCTCGCGACGACCGCCTCGGCCTGCCCGTTCATCGGCCTGTTTGGCACGGTGTGGGGCATCATGCAGTCCTTCCGCGCGATCGGGATGACCGGCTCGACCTCGATCGCCGCGGTGGCGCCCGGCATCTCCGAAGCCCTCGTCAACACCGCCGCGGGCCTCGCGGCCGAGATCCCGGCGATGATCTTCTACAACTACTTCATGGGGAAGGTCCGCGAGCAGCGCGCCGGAATGGAAGACTTCTCGCTTGAGTTCATCAATCTGGCTGAGCGGAATTTTACCTAGTCGGTAGTCTGTAGTCTGGAGTTGAAAATGCGCATCGAACACGACCGACCACAGATGACAGATTACAGACTTTCCTAAATGGCATTCCAGCGTCAATCGAGCGACCCCTTCGACCACCTGGCAGACATCAATGTCACGCCGCTGGTGGACGTCATGCTGGTTCTGCTGATCATCTTCATGGTCACGGCGCCCATGCTCCACCAGGGCATCTCGGTGGCGCTGCCCAAAACGGCGACCACAAACCTGCAGTCCACGCTCGAGGACCCGATCGTCCTTTCAATCTCGCGCGACGGGCTCTACTACATCAACGAGACTCCGGTCGCGCGCGGCCTCCTCAAGGACCGTCTCCGCGCAATCCTGAAGGGCCGCAAGGAAAAGGCCGTCCTGCTCAAGGCCGACCGCGGCCTTTCCTACGGCACGGTCATCGAGACGCTCGACCTGCTCAACCGCATGGGCATCGAGAGCCTGGGCATGATCACCGACACCTCGGGGTCCACCCGGAAGTGAGGACCGCGCCCTAGCGCGGGCGGCCCATGGACGCCGTCGGCGACCTCCTGTTCCAGCGCCGCGAGGATCGGTTCCCGTGGGCTCCGGCGACCGCGCTGGCTTTCCTGCTGCACGCGGGCGTTCTCGCCGGCCTGCTCGCCTCCACGCTCGCGCGCCCGATGCGCTTTGCTCGCCCCCGCGCGGTTGCCGTGAGATTGCTATCGGCCGGGGCCCTACGCCGTCGGCCCGCGCCCGTGGATGCGGCGCAACCCGCGCCCCCCGCGGCCGCCCCCAAGCCGAAGATCGAGAAGCCCGTCGAAGAGGCGCCAAAGCCCTCGAAGAGCGCGGTGCTGCTGCCGGCAAAAGAGGACAAGAAGAAACCGACGCCACCCCCCGTCTCGCGCCCCGGCCGCGCTTCCACACCCGCAGTCAGCCTGCCCTCCACCGGCGAGGAGCCGGTGGGCGCCGCGAGCGCGGGCGCCCCGGGCGCCGGCGGCGCTGCCGGGATCGGGAGCCTCAAACTCGACCAGGCCGACTTCAAGTACCCCGTCTACATCGAGAGGCTCGTCCTGATCATCAGCATGAACTGGTTCAAGCCGGCGCAATCGGTGCAAACGAGCCCGGTCGTGCACTTCCAGATCGAACGCGACGGCACCATCATCGACCCCCGGGTTGTGACCTCGAGCGGCCTGCCCTTCGTGGACCGTGCCGCGCTGCGCGCCGTCATCGCGTCGTCTCCGCTCCCGCCGCTGCCGGCGGAGTATGGGGGCCCGCACCTCGGAATCCAGGTGGTCTTCGAATGACGAACCGGAGGAGCCCCATGCCTCGACGCCTCGTATTCGCCGCGGCCCTGCTGGCGCTGGCCGCCCGGCGGCCCGTCACAGCCCAGACCCCGGCTCCTACGCCGGGGCCCGCCGACGACATCCAGATCGTGATCAAGGGCGGCGGCGAGCGGCGGCTAGCCGTGGCCGTCCCGGCACTCTTTGCGCCCGGGTCCGCCGCGCTGCAAGCCAAGGTCGTGGAGCCGTTCACGGCGACGCTACGCTCCGACCTCGAGTACGTGGGCGCCTTCTCGGTCACCGAGCCGGCGCACTACCCCTCCTCTGCCTTCCGCGACCCGACGACGCCGGAGGCCGCGGACCGCTGGCTCGGCACGGGCGCCGAAGTCCTCGTGGACACCCGCGGCGAAGTCGCGGGCGACCGCGTCTCCGTCGAAGCCCGCATCTGGGACCTGAAATCCCGCAAGCTCATCCTGGGGCGCAAGTACTCGGGCGGGGCGTCCTACGTCGAGCGCATCGCGCACACCCTCGCCAACGATGTCGTCAAGTACTTCACGGGCAAGCCGGGCGTCTTCCTCTCGACGATCGTCTTCGTCGTCGAGCAGGGCGGGGTCAAGGAAATCGGCGGGATGGACTTCGACGGGCGCAGCGTGCGCCAGCTCACGTCGCACCGTTCCATATCCATAAGCCCGAGCGCCGCGGCCGGCCGGATCGCGTACACGTCGTACGTGCGGCTCTTCCCGCAGATCTGGACCATGGGCTTGGACGGCGGCGACAAGAAGGAAGTGGCCAGCGGAGTCGAGCTCAACGCCTCGCCTTCTCTATCTCCGGACGGCAGCCAGATCGCGTTCGCCGGCTCCGCGAAGGGCAACTCCGATATCTACACGATCGGCGCGGGTGGCGGCGGGCTCCATCGCCTCACGACGAGCCGCGCGCTCGAGGCCTCGCCCGCGTGGTCGCCCACCGGGCGCCAGATCCTCTACACGTCGGACCTCGCGGGCACGCCGCAGATCTACGTCATGGACGCCGAGGGCACCGGATCCCGGCGCGTCACGCTGGCGGGCAACTGGAACGACGAGGGCGCCTGGTCTCCGGACGGCTCAAAGATCGCGTTCGCGTGCCGCAACGAAGGCGACTTCAACATCTGCGTCATGGACTTCGCGACGGGGCAAACCGTCCAGGTCACCTCGGAGGGATCCAACGGGCACCCGAGCTGGTCTCCCGACGGACAGAAGCTCGCCTACTCGTCGCGCCGCAACGGTTCGACCGAGATCTACACCGTGGGCGCGAACGGGCAGAACAAGCGGCAGCTCACGCAGGGCGCCAACCACGCCCAGCCGTTCTGGGTCCCATGACCAGTTCTTGTCTTCGGACTGGGGTTTTCGCAAACTCTTTGCTATATTGACTTTTGGAACCGTCGCCCCCGCTTTTTCGCGCCCGTCCGAACGGGCCAAGGAGAATGGAATGAAGAGACCAACCACCACCCTCACGATCATCGCGCTACTGGGCACTGCCCTGCTGCCCTTCTCGGCCGCCTGCAAGAAAAAAGCGCCGACGACGACCCCCGATGCCCGTCCGCCCGTGACGGCCGCGAAGCCCTCGGCGGAGAAGGAAGTCGCCCCGCCCCCGGCGGCGGCCCCCACGAAGGACGTGGAAGTAGCCGAAGTCCTCACCATGGACATCGACGTGCTGAACAAGAAGGGGTACCTTTCGGACGCCTTCTTCGACTACGACCAGTCGGACCTGCGTGAGGACGCCCGCTCGGTGCTTGCCGGCGACGCGCAGTGGCTCAAGAAACACTCCTCGGTGCAGGTTCTCATCGAAGGGCACTGCGACGACCGCGGCACGGCCGCCTACAACCTCGCCCTCGGCGACCGTCGCGCGAACGCGGCCAAGGAGTACCTCGTCTCGCTCGGCATCGACGGCTCGCGCCTGCGCACCGTTTCCTACGGCAAGGAGCGCCCGTTCTGCAGCGAATCGACCGAGAGCTGCTGGCAGAAGAACCGCCGCGCTCACGTGGTCATCACGGCCAAGTAGCCTTGACGGCTTTCAAGCGTTCGTTCCTGGCTGGTCTTTCCACGGCGGCCCTCATCGCGGGGGCCGCCTGCGTCTCGTCGAGCGACATCGACTCCCTGCACCGCCAGATGAACGACATCCAGAAGCAGATTCAGGCGCTCGAACGCAAGTCTTCGAGCAAGGAAGAAGTCGAGAAGCTCAACCAGAACGTCGCGACGCAGACGCAGCAGCTCCTCAAGTCCAACGCCGACACCGCCGTCAAGCTCGGCGAGCTGACAACGAAGATGGAGCAGCTCGAGGCGAAGCTCGACGACACCAACCGCCGCCTCTCGCAGCTCTCCCAGCAGATCGCCGAGACGCAGGGCGACCTGTTGCGGCTGCGCAACAACGGCGTAGCGACCGCGCCGACATCCGGAGCTCCGGCCTCCCCGGCCGCGGCTCCGCGCCGCGCCGCACCTTCGCCCGCCGAGCTCTACGACACGGCCTACGGCGACTATACGAAGGGCCGCTACGCGCTGGCCACCCAGGGCTTCGAGGACTACCTCGCGAGCTACCCTTCGACGGACCTTTCCGACAATGCGCAGTACTGGATCGGCGAGTCGCACTACGCCCAGAAGAAGTACCCCGAAGCGATTGCCGATTTCGAGAAGCTCCTCCAACAGTGGCCGGCCAGCGACAAAGCCGCCGCCGCGCTTCTCAAGAAGGGGTACGCCATGCTCGAGCTCGGCCAGAAGGCCGAGGCCGTCGTGCAGCTGCAATATGTGATCCACGAGTTCCCGACCTCGGAAGAATCGCGCCTTGCCCGCGCGAAGTTGAGATCCATCGGCGTCGAAGCGAAGTAATCCACACAAGCGGGAAGACCCGAGAGCGTCTTCCGGGAGAGCAGGAGTCGCATGGCCAACATCAAGTCTGCCGAAAAACGAAACCGCCAGGCCACCAAGAAGAGGGCCCGCAACAAGGCCCGCGTCTCGCGGTTGCGTACCGCCGTCAAAAAGTACGGGCAACTCGACGCGAAGAAGAAGACCGAGGCCGTTTCGGCTACCCACTCCGAGATCGATCGCGCCATGTCCAAGGGCGTGATCCACCGGAATGCCGCGGCGCGCTACAAGTCGCGACTCGCGAAAAAAGCTGCGAAGTAGTCTGGAATCTGTGGTCTGTAGGGGCCCCCTCCGGCCTATCGACTACCCGACGACCGGCTACAGACTGCCTTCTAGAACCCCTCCAGCATGCTCGTCACGAGGCTCTGGGCGAACCGGTCCGCCACCCGATCGATGGCGTTGTTCTCGAGGTCCGCATAGGACGCTGCGGTCTCCGAGAACTGGTAGTTGTCCCGGAAGGTGAATGCCGGATTTTCCCAGATGGTCCTTCCGTCGGGCAGCGCCTTGAGCGCAATCCTCGCCGTGACACGCACCTGGTAGTCCGTCGCGCGGCCCTGCGAGTCGAACGCGACCGGATACAGGTCGAAAGCCAGGACCGTCCCGGAGAGCTCGGCATCCGCGCCGTCCCCTCCCGATTGCACCTTGAAGCGGCCCCGCGAGGCGAGTTCGCGGGCGATCGCCTCCGAGAATCGCTGCTCGACCTGGACCCGCTGCGTGCGGTTCTCCAGGGTCGTGAACTGGATCACGCGGATCGACTCGGGCAGCGACGAGCCCCTTCCCACGAGCGCGTACCCGCAACCTGCCTCCGCCAGGGACGTGCACAGGAGAACCAACGCGACGGCCGCCTGACCGCCGCCTCGCGCCTGCCTCTTCAACGCACGACCAGATTCAAGAGCCGGTCCGGTACGAACACCGTCCGCGTGATCTCCTTGCCTTCGACCCAGCCCCGAATGCGCTCGTCCGAGCGCAGCAGCGCCAG
>JANMPW010000023.1:0-7164 GCA_031370065.1 Acidobacteriota bacterium | reverse complement strand
ACGAGGAGGCGTATCGCTCGTTTGCGAAAGCGGCCGAGCTCGACCCGACGTCCCCGATGCCCCGCTGGGGCATGGCACTCGCTCTCGGCGCCAACTACAACGATCCCGAGCCCGAGGCCGACCGGCTCAAGAAGGCGCGCGCCGAGGTCGAGATGGCGGTGGCGCTTTCCGCGGGCGCGCCCGAAAACGAGCGCGCGTATGTCGAGGCCCTCTCCGTGCGCTACGTTGCGGACCCCTCGAGCGCTGACAAGGCGAAGCTCGCTCGCGACTACGCGGCGGCGATGAAGGCGCTCTCGGCGCTGTATCCCGACGACCTCGACGCGGCGACGATGTACGCCGAGAGCCTCATGAATCTTCATCCGTGGAAGCTCTGGAAGCCCGACGGCACGCCCGGCGAAGACACGCTCGAGATCGTGGCCGTGCTCGAGTCCGTCCTGAAGCGGGACCCCGAGCATCCCGGCGCCAACCACTACTACATCCACGCGGTCGAGGCGTCGAAGGAGCCGCAGAAGGCGCTGCCTTCGGCCGCGCGCCTCGAGACGCTCGTGCCCTCCGCGGGGCACCTCGTGCACATGCCGGCGCACATCTACATGCGCACGGGCAGCTACGTCGCGGCCGAGAAGGCGAACGCCGTGGCGGCCGACGTGGATCGCGCGTACATCCGCGAGACCGGCGCGCAGGGGATGTACCTATGGATGTACTACGATCACAACATGCATTTTGAATCCGCGGCGGCCTGCATGGCGGGCCGCTACGCGGCCGCGAAGAGGGCGGGCGACGTGCTCTTTGCCGAGGTCCTTCCGGGCGTCGCCGGAATGCCGATGCTCGAGGGCTATCTCCTACAGCCAACCTTCGTCGCCCTGCGCTTTCACAAGTGGGACGAGATCCGCCGGATGCCGGATCCGGGGCCGAAGCTCCCGCTGCTCCGCGCGGTGTGGCTCTACGCCCGCGCCATTGGGGCCTCGGCAGCGGGAGACGTCAAGAAAGCCGAGACGCTGCGCGAGGCATTCGTGGTCGCGCGCAACGCCGTGCCCGCGGACAGCCTGGCCAGTCCGCAGAACCCGGCGGCGGTCTTTCTCGCCGTCGCCTCGAACGTCCTCGACGCGCGCATCTTCGCGGCGAAGGGCAATCTCAAGGCCGCCATCGCGAGCTGGGTCAAGGCGGTCGCGGCCGAGGATGCGCTCGCCTACGACGAGCCCGCGGCCTGGTACTACCCGGTCCGCGAGTCGCTCGCCGCGGCGCTCTACGCCGACGGCCAGCCGCGCGAGGCCGAGGTGGTCTTCCGCGCCGACCTCGAGATCCATCCGCGCAACGGCCGCTCGCTCTACGGCCTCGCGGAATCGCTCAAGGCGCAGAAGAAGGCGACCGACGCCGCCTGGGCCCAGGCCCAGTTCGAGGCCGCGTGGAAGGACGCCGACACGAAGGTGCGGCTGGAGGATCTGTAGGGGAGGGGCCTCTCAGCGCGCTTCGAGGCGCTCGACGCGGGACTCGAGGTCCGCTTGGCAGGCTTCCAGCGTGCGCATCCGTCGATCGAGTTCCGTATACGAGAGCCGGATCATCGCGCGTGTTTCCTCGAATTGTTCTTCCATGCGGTCTTCGAGCGCGGTGAAGCGGCGCTCGAACTTTTCGTCGAGCTGTGCCTGGCCTTCCGCCAGTAGCTGGATTCGCGACTCGAGCCCCTCCGCAACCACGCCAAAGTAGCGCTTGACGTCGGTGACTTCTGCGCGAAGTCCTTCCGTCGCAGTGTCGAAGTGGCGCTTGATTTCGGTGACGTCGGCTGAGTCCATTGCGACCTCGAAGAGGCGAAGCCTACACCCCGAGCTCCTTCGACGCCATCGCGTTGCCCTCGACGCGTGCGCGGATCTTGGCGAACGCGGTGTCGCGCGATGTGGACGTGTCGTCGCCGAAGGGCGAGAAGCCGCAGTCGTCGGTCGAGCCGAGGTGGGCGGGGTCGATGAACCGGGCGGCCTCGAGGATCCGGTCACGCACCTCGGCCGGCGTCTCGACGCGGGGGTTGATCGGGTCCGTGACGCCGACGAAGATACGGCGGCCCTCTCCCGCGTGCGCGCCGAGGATCTTGAGAACCCGGGGCCGGTCCGCCTCGCTCGCGAGCTGGACGAAGAAGTTGCCGACGTCGAGGCGAAAGAGCGCCGGCAGAAGCTCGGCGTAGTCCACGTCGGCGCTGTGCGTCGAGTCCTGGTCGCCGCCCGGGCACGTGTGCACGCCGATGTGCTGGCGTTCCCCGGCGCTGAAGCTTTTGAGGACCCGGTTGTTGAGGTCGACGAACGAATTGAGCAGGTCCTTTGACGGGTCGAGCTTGATGCAGAGCCGGCCCTCGGTGAAGTCGAGCTGGACGGTCGCCCCGCCGGCCAAGCACCGCCGGATGTCGGTCACGGCCTCGCGCGTCAAGTCCTCGAGGAACGCCTCCCGCGGATAGCCGGCGATCCCGGCCTGCGGGTAGAGGAGCGAAAGGGCCGAGGGGGCGATGACGGCCTGCTTGATCGGAACTGTCGCGTACTTCTTGGCGCCCTCGAGATATTCCGCCGCGTAGGTCGCGTAGCGAAAAGGGCCCGAGGTCAGGACGGGCAGCTGGCGCGAATGGCCGTCCTCGAAAGGGATGGTCACTCCGCCCGGCGCGAGGTCCTTGAGCCCGTGGACGGGATAGGTCGCAAAGCTAGGCTTTCGCTGCTCGCCGTCGGTGATCACGGACGAGCCGGTCTCCTCGAACCGGCGGATCGTGTCACGCACGGCGCCGTCGAACAGGGCCTCGAGTGCGTCCTTTCCGATGCGCCCTTCTCCAAAGGCGCGCATGCCGTTCATCAACTCGACGGGGCGCGGAATGCTGCCGATGGGTTCGGTGGGTAGCGGCATGCGGGCAATCTATACGACCGCCGTACGGAATAGAATCCCGCGTCCATCTTTTTCAGAGGGGGCCAAACGGATGTTCGCACCGCGTTTACTCTTCGGGGTCTGCCTGTCGGCGGCATTGGTCTGCTCCGCGCCCCCTCCAGCCCAGCCCGTCGACCCCTCGCTCTACTCCGACATGCGCTGGCGCCTCGTCGGCCCGTTCCGCGGCGGGTGGGCGACCTGCGCGGCCGGAGTGCCCGATGAGCCCGCGGTCTACTACTTCGGCGCGGCGGCCGGGGGCGTGTGGAAGACGGAGGACGCGGGGGAGACGTGGACGCCGATCTTCGATCGGGCGGGCTCCGCCTCGGTCGGGGCGCTCGCGGTCGCGCCGTCGGACCCGAAGGTGATCTACGTCGGCACCGGGCAGATCCAGACGCGCTACGACATCGCCTCGGGCGACGGCGTCTACCGGTCGGACGATGGCGGCAAGAGCTGGAGGCATCTCGGCCTCTCCGCGACGCGGGCCATCGGTCGCATCCACGTCGATCCGCGCGACGCAAACGTCGCCGTCGTGACGGCGCTCGGCCATATCTTCGGTCCGAATCGCGAGCGCGGCATTTACCGCACCGAGGACGGCGGCAAGAACTGGAGCCATGTGCTCTTCGTGGACGAGGGCACGGGCGGCGCGGACCTCGCCGCGGACCCCGAAAACCCTTTTGTCCTCTATGCGTCGCTCTGGCAGGCGCGCAACTTCCCATGGCTGTCGTATTTCCGGCCTGACGTGGGCCCGGGCAGCGCGATCTACAAATCCATCGACGGCGGCCGCACGTGGAAGAAACTTTCGGGCGGCGGCTGGCCCTCGACCGAGCTCGGGCGGATTGGCCTTGCGGCCGCCGCAGGAGGCCGGGTCTACGCGCTCGTCGATGCGCCGCCGGCGGCGAGCGGGTCGGCATCGGCTGCCGGTCTCTATCGCTCGGACGACGGCGGCGCCGCATGGATCCGCGTCAATGACACCCTGGGACTCGGCTCGAGCTACATGAACCGCGTCACGGTGGATCCGCGCAACCGCGACGTCGTCTACGTCACGGGGCAGTCGCTGCGCCGCTCGGAAGACGGCGGCAAGACCCTGCACTTCTTCAAGGGCGCCCCGGGAGGAGACGACTACCACTTCCTCTGGATCAACCCGAAGAATCCGGCGCTCATGGTCACCGCCGCCGATCAGGGCACCGTGGTCACGCTCAACGGCGGCAGGTCCTGGAGCAACTGGTACAACCAGCCGACCGGCCAGTTCTACCACGTCGAAACGGACGCCCGATTTCCCTACTGGATCTACAGCGGACAGCAGGACAGCGGGACGGTCGGGGCCACGACGCGAAGCGACTACGGCGCGATGAACTTCCGCGACTGGCACCCGGTCGGAGGCGAGGAACGCGGCTGGGACGTGCCGGACCCGGAAGATCCACTCATCGTTTATGGAACAGGCCTCGGAGGCACGATCACCCGCTTCGACACGCGCACGGGCGAGGTCCGCCACATCTCGCCGATCGTCGAGAGTACGTACGGCCGTCGCCCGGTGCCGGGCTCCTACCGCTGGTCGTGGGTCTTTCCGCTCGCAATCACGCCCGGGTCCCGGCCGACGCTCTACACGGGCGCGCAGTTCCTGCTGCGCTCGCCCGACCGCGGAGAGAGTTGGGAGAAGGCGAGCCCCGATCTGACGGGTGTGGACGTCGGCGCGATAGCGTGCGACGGGGAAGTCACCCTCGCCAACGCGCGCCCCTGCGGCTTCGGTGTGATTTTCACGATCGAGCTCTCGCCCCTCGATCCGAAGGAGATCTGGGTCGGCACCGACAGCGGCCTCATCCAGTTGACGCGTGACGGGGGCAAGACCTGGAAGGACGTCACGCCGAAGGGCCTGCCTGTCTGGGGCAAGGTCGCCGCGATCGACGCCTCGGCCCTCGAGCCCGGCACGGCCTACGCGGCGGTGGACACGCACCGGCTCGACGACTTTTCCCCGCACCTCTACCGTACGCGCGATTTCGGTGCGACCTGGGACGCGATCTCGACCGGTCTGCCTCCGGGGCGCTTCACGACCGTCCTGCGCGCCGACCCGGCGCGCAAGGGCCTGCTCTACGCCGGGACCGATGCGGGCGCGTTCGTCTCTTTCGACGACGGCGGAATCTGGCAGCCGCTCCAGTTGAACCTGCCGACGGCGTGGGTGGGAGACCTCTCCGTCCACGGTGGCGATCTCGTCGCGGCAACCCAGGGCCGGGCCCTGTGGGTCCTCGATGACGTGTCGCCGCTGCGCCAGATGACGGCAGTGACGGCGGGCGCACCGGCGCACCTCTTCGCTCCGGCCACCGCGATCCGCGTCCGCGCCAACGAGAACCGCGACACGCCGCTGCCTCCCGAGACGCCGATCGCGCGGAATCCGCCGGCGGGCGCCGTGCTCGACTACCTGCTCAAGTCCGCATTGACGGGCGCGGTCACCCTCGAGATCCTCGACGCGCGCGGTGAAACGGTCCGGTCCTTTTCGAGCGCCGATCCGCCCGAGAAGCTCGATGCCCACCGCTACTTCACCGAGCGCTGGGTGAACCCGCCCGCGCTCCCTTCGACGGCCGCCGGCCACCATCGCTTCGTGTGGGACCTGCGCTACGCGCGCCCGAAGGCGGGCAGCTACGAGTACACGATCGCCGCCGTGGACGGCGAGAACACGCCGGTCGAGCCCCGCGGGCCGCTCGTCGTGCCCGGCCGCTACACGGTGCGGTTGACCGCCGGCGGACACCGCTACGAACAGCCGCTCGTCGTGGCGCCCGATCCGCGCACGGCGGTGCCGGTGGACGTCCTCGCCGACAAGCTCGAGATCGAAAAGCGCATCGTCGCCTCCATGAACGGCTCCTTCGAATCGCTCGAGCGGGTCCGGGGAGTCCGCCGCCAGGCCGGCGGTCTCAAGGAGCGGGCCCGATCCGGAGCGGCGGCCGACGTGCTTGCGGCCTTCGACAAGAAAGCAGCCGCATTCGATGAAGGTTCTGAGAGCTTCGCGCACACGAATTCGAGCCTTGGCGCAATCCTCACCGCAGTCGACGCGGCCGACGCCGCTCCGACGGCGACCCAGACCAGGGCCTGCGACGCGCTGCGCAAAGCGCTCGAAACGAGGCTGGCGCAGTGGAAGACGTTCGAGGCCGAAGACCTCGCCGCGCTCGACACGACGCTGCGCCAGGCCGGCCTGCCGCCGATCGGGGCCCAGGCCGGCGCGCGATAGGGAATGGTCTACCCCCTCTCCCGACGGGAGAGGGTCGGGGAGGAAGGGTGCTCACGCTGACCTCGATGGCGGCAGGAGCGATTGTCATGTAGACGGGTGACTCACCCCTCACCCTTCCCTCTCCCCTCGGGGGAAAGGGTTTCTTTTGGGGGCACGGCCGTGAAAAACCTCTTGAGACCGACAGCGAGGCCGGGCCGTCCCTCTGGCGGATAATTGAGCCGATCTGCCCGTAGCTCAGCTCGGATAGAGCAACGGCCTTCTAAGCCGTAGGTCCCCGGTTCGAATCCGGGCGGGCAGGCCATCGTCGCTTGACCCCTGTACAGCACGGGCGTACAAAGAGACGGTAAGGCAAAGTGACCCGGCCCTCTTGACCAAGGAGGTGAGCCATGAGGACCTTCCTGCGGCGTTCCCCGTTTCCCGCCCTTCTCGTATTCCTGTTTTCGGTCCAGGCCCTCGCCCAGGCGCCCGCCAGCGCCGCCGACGAGAAGGACATCCGCTCGATCGGCACGCAGATCCAGGACGCCTGGAACAAGAAGGACGCCAGGATGTTGGCCGACCTCTGGCTGACCGACGGCGACTACGTCAGCTCGACGGGGCGCACTGCGCGCGGGCGCGCGCAAGTGGAGAAAGCTTTCGCCGAGCAATGGGCGGGCATCTACAAGGGCACGAAGATCGCGCACACCTTTACGAGCATCCACTTCGTGCGCCGGGACGTTGCGATCGCCGATGGCGCGTTCGAGATCAGCGCAATGAAAGATTCCGCGGGAAAGCTCCTGCCCGCCCGCAGCGGCCTCTCGACGGTCGTCGCCGTCAAGAAGGGCGACCGCTGGTACGTGACCGCCCTGCGCGGCATGGTTCCGTCGGTGCCGGCCGGCGCCCCTGGCAAGTAGTCGGTTCGGGCGCCGCCGCGCGTGCTCCGCTACAAGGGAACCGAGGGCGATGAGCCGGAGCGGAGCGTGTTTCGCATTCTCGAGGGGGACGAGCCGGCTTCGGAAGAAAGTCTCTTCCGGGTCGCGCGGATCGCGGACCTCCTCCTGCGCGAGAACAAGCTCGCGGGC
>JANMPW010000353.1:0-1583 GCA_031370065.1 Acidobacteriota bacterium | reverse complement strand
GTCACCTCCGGATGGAACTGGAGGCCGAGGCTGCTGCCGACCACGTATGCCTGGGGGCCGACGTCGGTATCCGCGATGAGTTGAGCTCCGGGCGGGAGGGTGAACGAGTCGGAATGCCACTCGAACCATGGGCCTTCCGGGATGAGGTTGGCATCGTTGGTTCTCACCCGCAGCCAGCCGATCTCCGGGCGCTTGGACCTGAAGGACTCACCGCCGAGGGCCCGCGCCATCAGCTGGCCGCCGAAGCAGACACCGAGCATCGGCACGTCGTGTTTGGCGGCCCGCCGGATCAGCTCTGACTCGCGTTGCACATACGGCACGGAATCGTCGAAGGCCGCAAATTCCGAGCCCAGATACGCGATCAGCTGGTACTCGCGCGGGTCCGGCACCCCCGCGTCGAGGTCGATGCGGAGGATGTCGAACACGGCGTTTTGTCGGTCGAGCCAGTCGCCGAGCAGCCCAGCTGGGGTCGGCTCCTCGTGCTGGACGATCAAGACCTTCAGCTTTGACGCGGCCATCAACCGGGTCGATACTAGTGGAGATGAGGGTCGCGGTAGCGCAGTTCAGCGCAGGGATGAGCAAGCCGGCCAACCTCGAGCGAATCGCCAGGCTCAGCGCGAACGCCGCGGAGTCGGGGGCGCGGGTTGTGATTTTTCCCGAGGCCGCGATGTGCGATTTCGGCGAGAAGGCCGACGATCTTCGCAGCGTGGCGGAACCCCTCGACGGGAGGTTTGTCACGACGCTCTCAGAGCTCGCCGCGCGGCACAGGATAACTGTGGTGGCGGGAATGTTCGAGACGATTCCGGGTGAGCGTCTCATCCACAACTCTGCGGTCGTCGTGGATCCGATCAAGGGCCTCGTGGGCACGTTCCGCAAGCGCCATCTGTTCGACGCCTTCGGGGAGCTCGAGTCGGAGCGGTTTCGAGCCGGGGAAGAGGACCCGCTGCAGGTCGAGGTCGACGGGTTTCGGGCCGCGGTGGTGATCTGCTACGACATGCGCTTTGCGAGCTACATCGAACGCGCCGCGGACCAGGGTGCAGACCTGCTGCTGGCGCCGGCCGCGTGGGTTGCCGGGCCGCTCAAGGAGGAGCACCTGAGCGTGGTCGCGCGGGCTCGGGCGATCGACAACACGATGTACGTCGCCGTGGGCGGGATGGCCGGAGTCGGCTACACGGGACGGAGCGTGATCGTGGATCCGCTGGGGGCGCAGATCGCGGGGTTGGGGGACGGTGAGGGGGTCGCGGTCGCGGACATCTCGCACGAGCGGCTCAAGGAGGCGCGCGTTCGCCTTCCGGTGCTGGCGCAACGGCGGGCGCGGGTCGTGGTGTAGGGGCGCGCTTGGCGGCGTAAAGGCGCGCTTGGCGTAGGGCGACGCCAGCACGGACTGGGAAGACGGAGCGGAAGCGGCGCCGGGAGGGTGCTGGCACGCTGGATGAGGCTGGCGCCACGGGCTCAAATAAGGACCAACAACAAAGAGACCGGAGGTGCTGGCGTGTTCGAAGGCATTGGCGCGACGGGCTGAAATAAGGCGGCGAGTGACGGGCTGGGATGAAGGTGAGGAAGTGGCGTCGGGAGGGTGCTGG
>JANMPW010000351.1:0-3501 GCA_031370065.1 Acidobacteriota bacterium | reverse complement strand
GCCGAAAAGGACAAACAATAGATTTCTGCTCGGATCGACTCCCGGCGGCGCCCTCTCGCTTTGTCATCCCGAGTGGAGCGGGGGATTCCTTTCTCCGCCCGAGAATGACCTTTCCGCTCGGTGTGACTTCGCGAGGAGTCCCTTCTGCGCCGCAGTCTGACGCATAGGCCCCAGAGGGTGCTCAGAGGGTCGCGAGGCCGTCGTCGAGTGTCCTGTAGCGCAGATCATCCGGAATGAGCTCCTTCCGCGCCCGCCGCGTGTCGCCCCAGTGGGAGACCCGACCGATTCGGATGAAGTCTCGCGTCAGCGGCGCCGGTCTTCCTGTCAGGGCCGCGAAGATCTCGCAGAGCGCGGCTACGGCATAGATCGACCAGGCCGGCACTCGAAAGGGCCGAGGACAGTTCCAGACGCGGCAGGCTTCATCGAGGAAGCGCTGCAGCGTCACGGGCTCCTCGTCGCCGACGTGATAGATGCCGTTGACGCCCGGCTTCATGATCGCCGCCTCCGTCGCCTGCAAGTAGTCAGGAATCGATAAGAGCTGATACCACGTCGGCTCGCGCCACACTCCGAGAAGTCGCCGCCGCGCCAGCCAGCGCGCGGCGTCAATCATCAGAACACCGCGTCCGTAAACCATTCCGAGACGCAGCACGACCGGCGTCGTCGGGGTCCTATGCGTCCGTTCGAAGAGGATCCGTTCGGCCTCGAGCCGCGTCCTGGCGTGAACCGAGATCGGCTCGCGATCGAGACGGCCCGTGGCAGGCTGATCCACCGTCGTGGGGCCCTCCACGTGAGGGAACGAAACCAGAATGACCCTGCCGACTCCGGCAGAAAGAGCAGCGGCAAGCAGGTTCGAGAACCATCGCACGTTGGTCTCTGGCAGGAATCGCTCGGGCCTGGGTCGGAAGAGAACACCGGCAAAATGTACGACGACGTCAACCGCCTGAACTGCCGCCGAAAGCGTCTCTGGCTTCGCCAGATCCGCCTGCACCGGGACGGCATTCGGAGCACGAGCGAGATCTGCGGGGAGAGGTTTGCGGTGATACATGAGTCGCAGGTCGCAGTCTCGGGTCGCGAGGTGCCGCGCAAGGAGGCTGCCCAGATTTCCCGCGGCACCGGTGATCAGGATGCGGGGACGGGGATTCATGGCTACGCCGGAGGATCGCACGGCCATGACAGGCGGTATCGGTTGCGGCCGCCCGTCTTGTCCCGGACCCAATTTGCCCGCCTAGCCGCTCACGAAGCCCGAAATGATGCAGCCGGCCCGAAGGCCGGCCGCTGCGAGCGGCAAATGTGGTCGACTATTGCCCCCAGTTCAAGCCAAGCGCCTTCGCGAGAAAGACGGCCATTTGTCTGCGCGTGAGCGGGTTGTCCGGACAGTAGTTTCCGCCGCCGCAGCCCGCAGTGATTCCGGATGCCGCCAGCGCCTCGACGAACTGAAAGGCGGGATCCGAAGCGGGCACGTCATTGAATGTCGGCGAGCCCGGCGCCGCGCTGACCTGAAGGGTGTAGCCGACGCTCACTCCCGCCAGCGTGTTAGTACTGTAGTCAACGGTGTTCGCCGCCCCGAAAATGACCTCGATGAGCAGCCTGCGGTTCGAGTTGTCGACCGTATAGGCAAGGGCGCTCGTGAAGAGGTAACCCGTGCAGCCGACGTTCTGCGGCGTCGTGAAGGTGTGCAGCGGCGTCGCGTTGCAGCTACCGGTGAAGTCGCAGTCCCACAAGTTGAACGTGATGTCCAGGCCACCCGTGTTCGTATCGCAGAAATCGTACTCGATGCTCGTCAGCAGGCTGCCACCGGGCAAGCGAGGGCTCGCGAAGACGTGTTCATAGCCAGAAATGACAGTACGACGATAGTTGAAGCCGAGTGGTGGAGTCCAGGTGCTCGTATACTCGGTGCAAAAAGTTGAAGAACAAGCCGAGTCAGGATCGAAGTCTGGAGCCGAGATCGTCTGCCATACGACAGTCGACGTTCCGAAATAGGGACCGTTCACGACCTGCTTGGGCGAAGTCTTCGGCGAGGGGACGACCGCCTTCTGATTCGACCTGTCCTGCGCACTGACGCTTGCGGCCACAGCACTGACCGCGATGGCCGCCAGCAGAACCAACGGCCTGAATCTGATCGCCATTTCGCTTCCTCCCTTTCCCGACAGTTCGGGCACAATCGAAACGCACGCCTCGGCCTCTTGGCATTCCATGGGACCTCTGCGTGTCGCTCATTCTACGCCTACGGCCGCCTGGCTCTCTTTGAACTGGGGCCTTCTCCGGAAGGGGGCGAAACCCAAGATTCGAGTTCGGTGCAATGGCGGAGGAGGAGGGATTCGAACCCCCGGTACCGTTTCCGGCACAGCGGTTTTCAAGACCGCCGCCTTCAACCACTCGGCCACTCCTCCGGGATTCCAGTCTAGCCGAGCCCCGTCTGTCCTACGGCCGCCGCGTCAAGTAGTACCCAGGCGCCTCGAACCGAGCGACCTTGCCCGAAGCGTCGAGAACGAACGTCACGGTCTCGCCGGCCTGGTCGCCGTCCTTCATCCTGAAGACGTTTCCGGAGACGGGTTCGAGCGTGACTTTCGATTCCCACGGGTTGTCGTCCGAGGGGTCGATCATCGAGAGCTTCCCGTCGAGGATGGCGACGTGGATCTCGTCGTCTTCCCACGTGTAAACGCCGACGTACTTCTGCCATGCCGGATCAACCTTCGGCGTCACGGGCGCTGCGGCGGCCGCCTTTGCGATCGCGGGCGCGACGATGGCCATGGCCTGGTTCGCGTAGAGAGAGGGACGTCCGTCCTCGGCGTTGGTGAGCACGATGACGCCGAACTTGTCGGCGGGGAGCATCGAAATCTGAGTACGGTGGCCCGGCACCGCTCCGCCGTGGCCGATGCGAGTCTTTTCGTCGCGGCGCGAGACGCCCCAGCCGAGGCCCCAGCCGTTCTTCCAGTCGGGTTGGAGCCAGTGGATGCGCTGCATCTCGGCGAGCGTCGAGCCCTTGAGGATCTGGGCGCCTCCGGCCGCGCCGGTGCGGAACTGGAGCGACTCGTACTTCGCGAGGTCCTCGACCGTGGAGGCGAGGTTGGCCGCTGGCACCATGTAGGCGGCGTTCAAGAAGGGCTCGACGCGGCGAGGCGTGCCCGGCACGCGGCGTCCGTAACCGACGGCCAGCGTCGGCATGTCACCAGGCGGGATCACGCGCGTTCCGGTCATTCCGAGGGGTGCCAGGATGTGGCGCGAGACGTAGTCGGCGTACTTCTCGCCGGAGGCGGCCTCGACGACGTAGCCAGCGAGCGAGAGCGCGACGTTCGAGTACTTCCATTCCTTCTCGGGCTCCCAGACGATGCCCATGCGGTTCAAGACCGGCAGCATCGCTTCGCGCGACGGGAAGTTCATGTCGTTCCAGTAGGCGCCGTCGACCTCGCGGGGAATGCCGGCGGTGTGGGTGAGCAGATGACGGATCGTGATCGGCGGGCTCTGCGGGTCGACTTTCGCGAGCTTGAGCTCCGGAATCCA
>JANMPW010000350.1:0-3661 GCA_031370065.1 Acidobacteriota bacterium | reverse complement strand
CGCGGGTCGAGGATGTGCCCGATCCGGCGGCCCGACACCTCGCGGCCGCGCTCGGAGTTGCCGGAGGTCGAAGCCGACAGGTTCGCGAGCCCGAGCTCGGCGACGGTCCGAGTGCGATCGCGCGGATGCGCCACCGGAACGCGCCACGGCCGCTCCGCCAAATCGCTGCCGACCGCGAGGACCTGGCCTCCGAGGTCGAGCACCGCGCTCCGGACGCGGGCCTTCTCGAGGACCCGCTGCGCGAGCTCCAACGCATAGCCCTTGCCCCAGGCGCCCTCGTCGATCCCGGCATCCGGAGAGAGGCGGGTCACCGAGCCTGCCGCGGCGTCGATGCGAAAGTGGCCGGCGCCCGAGGCCTTGCGCGCCACGGCGAGCTCCGCTGTCGTCGGGATCCGGCCCTTACCGCGTAAGTCCCACGCGCGGACGAGCGGCAGGATCGTCGGATCGAAGGCGCCCTGCGTGCGGGGGATCCAGCCGAAATCGGCGGCGAGCAATTCCGTAAGCTCCCGGGACACGGCGACCGGCTTGCCCGGCGCCCCTTCGTCCACGCGCGCGAGCTCACCGCCCGGTTTCCACGTGGTGAGTAGGGCCTCCACGCGCCGCACTTGCGCAAGCGCCGCCTCCGAGGCCGTGAGGGCGTCCTCCCGGTACGGCATCCGCACGACGAGCTCGAGCGTCGTGCCCATCACCTCGACGCGGCGCTCGATGGTCGCGACCGTCGGCTCGTAGGAGAGGCGCGCAGCGAGCGTGAAAGCGACGGCGGCCGCGACCCGCATCAGTTGTCGTCCTCGTTCCACGTCTCGACGCCGCCCATCCCGAAGACGGGATGAACTCCGAGCGCCGCCAGTGGCAGGGCCGCCGCAGTCCCAATCCGTTGCATTCCGCCGCGAAGCCTCACGTGCTTTCCTTTCCAATCCAGACTGAGATTCAGTCTCAATCGCAACGATAGCGCGCGCCCGGGCGTTTCGTCAAGCCCGCAAATGGAAGGGAGCACGTCGGGCCCCGGCCCCGCGATAATGCGGGCATGCAAAACGCCTTTTCCGACCTCGCCCTGCGCGCCTGCCTCGCCGGCCTTCTCGCCGTGGCCACCCCCTCAGGGGCCCCGGGAGCCTCCCGCAAGAGCCCGCACGTGGAGATCCTCGGCCAGGGCACCGTCGTCACGGCGCCCCGCCAGACCGTGCACAAGAACGGGCGCAAGTTTCTTGAGTTCGAAATCACACTTTCGAGCGCGCGCCCGACCGGCAGTCAGCCGGCTGGAGCCGACATCCACCTCGCCCTCGACATGTCGGGGCGCGTGCGCGTCGTGCACGACCTCTCCTGCGGCGGGCAAGCCCTCGCGCTGGCGGTCGGCGATCGCATCGAGATCCAGGGCGAGTACGTCCACGTGCCGAAGGGCGGAGATCTCATTCACTTCACGCACGCCGCGGACGGCACATGCGGGCACGGGTACGGGTCGAAGCACCCGAACGGCTTCCTGCGAAGGCTCCCCGCGCCGCCGCCCGGATCGGGCCCGGCGGAATCGCCGCGGCCGGCGGCGCTCGTTCCGGATCAGCCGTACACGGGGCCGCCGCCCGCAGGCGAACGGCCCTACGCTGCGATCGTCGCGGCGAAGGCGAAGGGGGCGTCCGATGTGGAGCTGCTCGCGAAGGTCGAGCGCGAGAACACGCCCTACTCGTTGACGACCGCGGAAATCCAGAAACTGCGCGCGGCCGGCGTGTCGGAGGCCGTGATCGAGGCCATGCTGCGGTCGGGACGGACGCGGACGACTGCCGGGCAGACGCCCGCGCCCGCGCCTACGCCGCGCTGACCCGCGGCGCGGCGGCGGCGACCCGCGCGGCGCGGCGGCGCTTCCACCAGAGCGTGCCCAGCCAGACCGTGGGAATCACGGCCAGCGCATAGGCGAGCAGACGGCCGATCGCGCCGTCGGGCCCAAGGATCTCGGTGGCGTCGTGGATCGCCTGGGACGCCGGGAAGAGCCGCGCCTCGGACAACTCGTGCACGCCGTACAGCACGAGCTGCACGAGGAAGATCGCGAGGAAAACGGCCGACACGTTCAGGATCGTTTTCAGGTCCACGTTCTTGCCGAGCCGCGTCCAGAGAATCCCGATGGCGGCCGCGGCCGCGAGTCCGAGTGCGAGCCCCGCGACGACGGCGACGGACTTGAGCTGGAAGAAAGCGGTCGCGATCAAGAGCGCCGTCTCCATGCCCTCGCGGGTGATCATGAGCAGCGCGAACGCGAAGACCCCCCAGAAGGCGCGAGAGGCGCTGACGGAGGCGGCCTTCGACTCGATCCGCGCCTCGATGTCTTTCTTCAGGTTTTTCGAGACGCGCTTCATGTAAACGAGAAGGCTCCCGACGAGGGCCGCCGCGAGGAGCGCCAGGGTCCCTTCCCAGAGCGGCTGGTTGGCGGCCTTCGAGAAGAGCAGCCCGGCGCCCGCGCACGTGACCACCGAGACGGCGAGCGCGGCATAGACGGCCTTCGCCAGCCTGGAGCGGCCGGTCCGCTTCAGGTAGGCAAGCGTCAGGGCGACGATCAGGAACGCCTCGATTCCCTCCCGCAGAGCGATGGTGAACCCCTGCCACATGGTCGGCCCTTTCCCTCCCGCGCTTGACATCCGCCGGGGGCCGTGAAGAATAGCGCAATTGAGACAGAGTCGCAATCACATGGAACGCCGCGAACTGCAGATCTTCCGTAAGTACCTCGAACGGCGGGGCCTCAAGCTCACGGCCGAGCGACAGGCGCTCTTCGACGAGATTTTCAGCAAGCACGAGCACGTGGAGGCGGACGAGCTGCTCGTGCGGCTGCGCGCCAAGCACAAGAAGATCTCGCGCGCGACGATCTACCGCACGCTCGAGCTGATGGTGGACGCGGGCATCGTGGGGAGATTGCGGATCGGGGAGGCCGGCTATCGGTACGAGCGTCTGCGCGCCGGCGACCACCACGACCACCTGATCTGCGACCAGTGCGGCCGCGTGATCGAGTTTTTCGAGGCGCGCATCGAGGCGCTCCAGGATGACGTGGCCGCGCACCACGGCTTCATCCTCCTGTCGCACTCCCACCAGCTGCGCGGAATCTGCCGCGGCTGCCGACCGCGCGCGAAAGCCGGCGACGACGCGGGAGCGGGGGCTGGTGCGGGCGCGGGGGCCGGAGGGTCGGGCGTGTCTATTTCGCCCAGGCCACGCGGATGAACCGCCGGCCCAGGCGCAGCACCGTGGCGCCGCCTGGCGCGGCGAGGCTGGCATCGGGATCCCGGACCTCGCGCGGCTCGGACGAGCCCTCCGCGTAGACCTTGAGCGCGCCCTCGGCGATCTTCCGGCGCGCTTCCCGCATCGAGGCGCAGAGGCCGAGTGCAACGAGCGTCTTCGCGGCGGCGCCGCCCTCCCCGGCTTCGAGCGTGCGGGTCTCGACGTCCTCCGGCACCTCGCCCCGCGAGAACGCGCGGCGAAAGTCCTCCTCGGCGCGCAGGGCGGCGTCGGCACCGTGGAAGTCCGCGACGATCGAGCGTCCGAGATGGGCTTTTGCGTCGCGAGGGTTCTCGGCGCCCTCCTCGACGCGCCTGCGGCGCGCGGTGATGTCCGCGGCTGGCACGTCGGTCAGCAGCTCGTACCAGCTCCAGAGCAACGCATCCGGGATGGACATGACCTTTCCGAACATCTCGCC
>JANMPW010000348.1:0-1856 GCA_031370065.1 Acidobacteriota bacterium | reverse complement strand
GCTTGTGCCGCGGATTGCGGCAGCAGATCACACGAATGACGCCCATGCGACGCACCACCTAGCAGTGCTCTCAGATCTTCTTCACGGACGCACGAACCTTCATGAGTGCTTCTCCCTTCTGCTTGCGGCGGACCCTGGCCCTACTTGTACCGATACACAATCCGGCCGCGAGACAGGTCGTAGGGGGACATCTCCACCGTGACCTTGTCGCCCGGCAGGATCTTGATGAAGTGCATCCGCATCTTGCCCGAGATGTGGGCCAGCAACCGGTGGCCATTCTCCAGCTCCACGCGAAACGTCGCGTTCGGGAGCGCCTCGACCACGGTGCCTTCGACCTGGATGCCTTCTTCCTTCGCCAAACGGATCCTTTCCTACTGCTCGTCCGGAAGCACCGACAGGATCTCGGGACCTTCCGGACCTACCGCCACGGTGTGCTCGAAGTGCGCCGACCATCGGCCATCCTTCGTCGCCACCGTCCAGCCGTCGGGCCGCGTCACGACCGCGAACCCTCCCGCATTCACCATCGGTTCGATCGCCAGCACCTGGCCGACGAACAACCGCGGTCCCTTCGCCGGTGGCCCGTGATTCGGGACCGCCGGTTCCTCGTGCATCTCGCGCCCGATGCCGTGCCCGACGAGGTCGCGCACGACCGAGAAGCCGTGCCGTTCGACATGGCTCTGCTCCGCGTGCGAGATGTCGCCCACCCGGTTCCCCGAGCGGGCTTCCGCGAGGCCCAGGTGCAGGGCCTCCTCGGTCACTCGCAGCAGGCGGCTGGCGTCCTCGGACACCGCGCCGACCGCGAAGGTCCTTGCCGCGTCTCCGTACCAGCCGTGCAACTCGGTTCCCACGTCGATCCCGACGATGTCGCCTTCCTCGAGCGCCCTCGTACCCGGAATCCCGTGCACCACTTCTTCGTTGATCGAAGGACAGATCGAAGCGGGAAACCCGCGATAGCCTTTGAACGCCGGCCGCGCACCTTGGTCACGGATGACCGCTTCGGCGAGACGGTCCAGCTCGGCCGTAGTGATGCCCGGGCGAATGGCCCGGCCCAGTTCCCAGAGCGTCCGCGCGACGATCTGCGCCGCCGCACGGATGCCTTCGATCGTGTCCTCCTGCCGGGCGATGCCCATCGCTTCAGCGGGCCACGGCTGCGGTCAGCGCGCCGTAGACCTCGTCCAATGCTCCGGTACCGCCCACTTCCTGCAACCGCCCCTGCCCACGGTAGTAGTCCGCGAGTGGAGCCGTCTGCTCCCGGTACACCCCCAGCCGGCGCTTCACCGTTTCCACGGTGTCGTCCTCCCGCTGTCCGAGCGCTGTCGCGGGATGGTCGTCGCAATGACGGCCGTCCCCCGACGGCGCGCTGATCGCGTTGTAGACGCGACGGCACACCGGACATTCCCAACGAGCACTCAAGCGGCGGACCAGTTCCGCGTCCGGCGCCGTGAGCGCCACCACCACGTCTAGAGCCTTGCCGCGTTCCTCGAGGAACGCGTCGAGCGCGTCCGCCTGAGGAATGGTTCGCGGGAACCCGTCCAGCACGAAGCCCCTCTGGGCGTCGGGCTCGAGCGTGCGCTCGCGCACCAACCCGATCATCACTTGATCGGGTACCAGCAATCCATGATCAATCAACTCCCGGGCCTGGGCCCCGAGCGGTGTCCCGCGCGCGATCGCGTCGCGCAGCATGTCGCCGGTCGAGATCAGAGCCCACCCGCGATTGCTCGCGAGCCGGCGCCCCTGGGTCCCCTTGCCTACGCCGGGCGGGCCCAGCAGCACCACCTGCATGTCACATCCGAGAGCGACCGCGTATGCGGCCGCGCTTCACGAACCCTTCGTAGTGGCGCATGAGCAGGTGCGAT
>JANMPW010000344.1:0-3614 GCA_031370065.1 Acidobacteriota bacterium | reverse complement strand
GCCAGGTGCCCCTCGTGCTCGACGAGTACGGCTACCGCTTCGAGCTCGGCAAGGCCAAGCTGCTGCGCGACGGCCGCGACGTGCTGATCGTCTCGTCGGGCTTGTTGACGATGCGCGCGCTCGAGGCCGCGCAGGCCCTGGGCGCCGACCGCGTCGACGTCGGCGTGCTGCATGTCTCGACACTCAAGCCGCTCGATGTGGCGACGATCGTGCGCGAAGCCGGCAAGGCCGGGCGCCTGGTCGGGGCTCGACGTGAAACGCACGGCGCGCCGCGTCGCGAACACCGCGTCGGGGTGCACGGGCCCGCTGGAGGACGACGTCGGCAGGGGTGCGGCAGCGCTGGCCTCGGCAACCGCAATCTTCTTTTCCCCGGTCGCGACGGCTGTCGGCCGACGGCGCGGCTTCGGAGTCGCGGCCGACGGCGCCACGACCGCGGAGGGCGCGCCGGCCTCGATCGGCAACGGCGTCGCCTGCGCCGCGGCAGTCGGCTGCGCACTCGGCGCCGGCGTCGGGGGCGCGGCCGGCGAGGCGGCCGGCACCCGCGTTGGCCCAGCAGCCGCCATTGGCGCCATCCCCTTCTGCCGGTCGCGCAAGAGCAGGAGCGACGCGGCGACGAGCACCGCCAGCGCGCCGAGGATGACCGGCATGCCACTGCGCCGAGGAGGCATCGGCGAGGAAACCGTACCCGCGGACCTCGTCGGCCCCGCAGGTCCTCCGGTCCCCACGCGCGCCGGCGCCGGTGGGGCTGGCGCCGCCGAGATGGCGCGCCGCGTCAGTTCCGACTCGCGCTGAAATTTCTCGATCCTTCTGAGCTCGCGGATGAACTCCTGCGCGTTTGCCGGCCGCCGGTCGGGGGCCTTGGCGAGCAGCCGGGCCACCACCTCGCGAGTGGACACGGGCAGGTCGGACTTGAGCTCCAGAGGGTCGCGCGGCTCGGTGTGGAGGATCTGGTAGACGAGCGTCGTGATGGAGTCGCCGGGAAATGGGCGCGCTCCCGTCAGCAACTCGTAGAGCACGATGCCGAGCGAGAACAGGTCCGAGCGGCCGTCGAGCTTCTCGCCCTTGACCTGCTCGGGAGACATATAGGCGGGGCTGCCGACCATGTGGCCGGTGCGAGTCAGCTCGGATGTCGTGGCCTCCGTGAACTTGCCGATCCCGAAATCGGTCACCTTGACCCGACCGTCTTTCGCCACGAGGATGTTGCCCGGCTTGACGTCGCGGTGGAGAACGCCGCGCTCGTGCGCGTGCCCGAGCGCTTCGGCGACCTGGCGGATGATCCCGACCCGCGCAGCCAGCGACAGCTCGGGACCAGCAGCGAGGGAGTGCGTCAGCGGGTGGCCATCGACGTACTCCATCGCGATGAAGCACACGGTGTTGTCCCGGCCCACATCATAGACGGTGACGATGTTGGGGTGCTGCAGCCGGCCGGCCAGGCGCGCTTCCTTGAGGAAGCGGGTCTCGACGTCCTGAAGACTCTCTCCGCGGACGCCTTCCGGGCGGACCGTCTTGATCGCGACCGGACGCTCGATTTCCGGATCGTTGGCGAGGTACACGACGCCCATCGCCCCCTGGCCGAGAACGGACGCGATCTGGAATCGCCCGAGCTTCGACCCGGCGGGCAGGACGCTCATTCGTCCGAGTTTTCGGACAGGTTCCGGTCGGCGTCCTTTTCGCGCTCGGCGATGAGCGCTCTGGCCTCGGCGGCGCGGTCGGGCGGGACAACCACGCGCGATACCCCGAGCGCGCCCAGGTTCTCGGGCCAGGGCGAGACGGACGGGCCCTCGATCTCGCAGGGGATGTCCTCGGATTTGAGCAGCCCCGCGATGATCTCCGCCTCCTCGTCATCACCGGCGGCGGCGATCTCGACCCACTCCTCCCCGTTCTCGGTCTTGTCTGCCATGGATCTTCCTTCCTACTTCGTCACGCGCAAGAGCGCGATCCCCTTCTCGAGCACCCGGCCGATCACGACGCCCGCGGGCGCGCCCTTTTCCCGGCACCTGGCCGCGTAGGCCTCCGCCTGGTCCTGCGGCAGCGCCACGAGGAGCCCTCCCGAGGTCTGCGCGTCGCACACGAGCAGAAAATCCTCGTCCGTCACGCCCTCGGCCACATCCGTGCGCGGCCGCAGGTTGCGCGCGTTGTTCCGCGAGCCGCCCGGCGCGACCCCCTCCGCGGCCAGGCGCCGCGCCTGCGACAGCAGCGGGACGCGTGCGATCGAAATTTCCGCCGTCGTCCGCGAGGCGTCCATCATCTCGTGCGCGTGGCCGAGCAGGCCGAATCCCGTCACGTCGGTCACGGCGTGGATGTCGAATCCCTCCATCGCTTCGACCGGAGCGCGGTTGAGCGTGCACATGACCTCGACCGCCTCTTCGAGCGCCGCGTCCGACAGCGTGCGCTTCTGCAGCGACCCATCCGCGGCCCCGGCGGCCGCCGAGTCGACGCGCCCGGCGCGGATGGTGATGCCGATGCCGAGCGGCTTGGTCAGCACGAGCGCGTCGCCCGGCTTCGCCCCCGCGTTGCGCGTGACCTTCGCCTCGTCCACCACGCCGGTGACCGACAGGCCGTACAGCGGGATGTCGTGGTCGATCGAGTGGCCCCCCGCGATGACGGCGCCCGCCTCGGCGACCTTCTCGGCGCCCCCGCGCAGGATCTCCTCGAGGACCGCGCCGGGCAGGACCTTCATCGGAAACGCGACGACCGCGAGGGCGAGGATCGGGCGCCCCCGCATGGCGTAAACGTCCGAGAGCGCATTGGTCGCCGCGATCCTCCCGAAGAGGCGCGGATCGTCCACGACCGGCGTGAAGAAATCGATCGTTTGGACGATCGTCTGGCCGCCGCCGAGCCGGTAGACCGCGGCGTCGTCGGACTCGGCGTTGCCGACGAGCAGGTTCGGGTCCGACGCGGACGGAACGTTCTTGAGGAGCGCGGCCAGATCGAACTGCCCGATCTTGCAAGCGCAGCCCGCGCTCGACGCGAACGAGGAGAGCGCCGGGTAATCCGCCTTCGCAGTTGCCATGGGCGGATTATAGAGACCGGAGCCCTAGTCGTCGTCGCCGCGGAGCAGGAAACCGAGGACGAAGCCGACCGCGGCCGAAATCGCGACCGCCGTTCCCGGGTTCTCGCGCACGTACCCGCGCACGTCGTCCCAGATGTATCCGTAGTCGCTCTCGATCTTCTTCGCGGCCGACTTGACGGTCTTGCGGACATCCTCGCTCACGTCGTCGAACTGCTCCCGGGCCTTCCCGTAGGAGTCGCCGAGAACTTCCTTGGTGCGGTCGATTTTTTCTTCCACGAAGTCCCTCGCCCGATCGAAAGGTGTGTCTTTTGCCATAGGTTCCTCCGACATCAAAGAGGCGGCATCATATACCCTTGGGCGCGTTGACGACGGCGAGCACGGGGATCGAGAAGCGGGACAAGGCCGGCTGGTCGCTCCTGGCCGTGGCCTCCGAGACCTTCCGCGGCTTCCGGGCCGACCGGGGCCTCGACCTCGCGGGCTCGCTCGCCTTCACCACGATCCTGACGGCCGTGCCCCTGCTGGCCACCTTCTCGCTCTTTCTCGTCACGTTTTTCCGGGAGAATGACGACCAGATCCTCTCCATCGTCAACACCCTCCTGCC
>JANMPW010000335.1:0-1607 GCA_031370065.1 Acidobacteriota bacterium | reverse complement strand
GCTGATCGTCCAGCACCCAATCGCAGACGTACTCGTAGCCTTCCTCCTTGAGGATGTCGGGCGTGTCCCACGTCTCGGTCAGGCCAGGCCCGAGCCATCCGCGCGGCCGGCGCCCCGTGAACGCGGTGATGGCGGCTGTCGTCTTCTGGATGTCGACGCGCTCGTCCGGCACCTTCTGCATGTTCTTCTGTCCGAAGCCGTGACCGATGAATTCCCATTTGCGGTCGAGCGCGGCGCGTGCGATGGGCTCATAGGCCTGGATGGCGCCGCCGTTGATCGCGAGCACCGCCGGAACCTGCAGCCGATCGAAGACCTTCAGCATTCGCCAGAACCCGACACGGTTGCCGTACTCGTGCCACGCCCAGTTGGGGATATCCGGCATCGGCGATCCACCAGCCGGCGGCGTCAGGACCGTCCGCGGCATCGGTTCGAGCGGGTTCCATTCCTCGACGTTGACGATCACCCAGACGACCAGGCGTGCCCCCCCGGGCAGCTTCAGCGGCGGGCGCTGTGTGATGGCGGAGTATGGAATCCGTTCACTTGGCAACATGTGGAGAGTCCTCGAGCTCGAAAAAGGTAGCATCTACGCAGGAGGCGACAATGACTTCGATCGCATGCTCGCGCATTTCAATCGGCATGGCCGCTGCGACACTGTGTGTCGTGCTGGCTCCCACGCTGCACGCACAGAAGTACATCAAGGGCGAGCGTCCGCAGACGCGCGGCTACTCGCTCGCCGTGATCACCGAAGGGGGCAAGACCGTGTGGCTGGGGGGACAGATCGCGACCGTGGACGACTCGGGCAAGTCGCTCGCCGGCGACTTCGAAGGTCAGGTGCGGCAGATATTCAAGCTCCTCAACGCGACCCTGCAGAAAGCGGGCGGGAAACTCAGCGACATGGTGCAGATGACGGTGTTCATCACGGACGTTCGCAACGGCGATCGCCTCACGGAGATTCGCCGAGAGATCTTCGGCGACAACTTCCCGGGCAGCGCGCTCATTACGATCACCGCGCTGGCCGACCCCAACGCCAAGATCGAGATTCAAGGCTACGCCGTCATCGGAAGCAAGTAAGCCTCACGCCGTTCGAGCAGACGCAGGCCGATGCGCGCGCAGGAAGGAATGCACCTGGCGCACGGCCAGCGGAATGCGCTCCTTCGGCTCTTTCCACGGATAGACGCTTACTTCGGCCTTGGGCGCGAGCATCGCGCACTCCATGGCAACAGCGAGCGGATGGGCCGCAACGTCATCCGGCATGATCAGCACGGGCGCCTGGCAACTGCGGACGAAGTCGCGCGACACCGTGAAGACGAAGTCGGCGTCGGTGCGGAACATCTTCGTCAGAAATCTATCGACCGTCTCCATCGTCAACTCGGGCCGGCGCTTGAGCAGCTCCGGGGCCCAGCCCGTCTTGCTGCCGTCGTAGAGGACGTTGGGCATCTCCGGACGGAATCCAACCGGCTGCGCCGGGACGGCGGCGACGACGCGCTCCGGGGCGCGCTTCAGGAGATTCCAGATGAACGGGCCGCCGATGCAGAAGCCGAGCACCATGAACTTCTGGATGCCCAGGTGATCCATCAGGCCGAGGTGATCGTCGGCAAAGGAATCCC
>JANMPW010000259.1:0-8390 GCA_031370065.1 Acidobacteriota bacterium | reverse complement strand
ATCGGCACAACCGCAATCGTGCCGAGCGTCATGGCGCCTTCCGGAGAGACGACGGGCAAAACGGCGCGCCGCTCGAGGCAGATGCAGTAGCTCTCGGCGCGCGCGACGGCCCGGGCGAGCAGCGGAGAGATCGCATACATCAGCCCGATCGATACGAGCGGCGACAGGGCGAGCGGCAGGGCGATCCTCCTGGCGAAGGCTTCCCAGTGCAGGACGCCGGCGCCCTGGGCTGCGATTGCGGCGCCCGCGAGAGCGCCCGCGATGGAATGCGTCGTCGAGACGGGCAAACCCGTGCGCGAGGCAAAGAGGACCCACGCCGCGGCTCCGAGAGCGACCGACGCGAGCAACGCAAAGCCCGCGATCGGCCGATCCAGGAATCCCTTGCCCGAGAACGTCGCGACGAGGCCCTGCGAGACGAAGGCCGCAAGCAGACCCCCGGCGACGGTCCAGACGGTTCCCCAGAGAACCGCCGCGCGGAAATTCGAGACTCCGCTTCCGACGAGCGTGGCGATCCCCTTGGAAATGTCGTTCGTTCCATTGGCGAACGCGACACCCGCCGCGAGAACGATCAAGCCGGCGGCCGCAAGACTCATCGCTGTCCCCATCGCGCTAGCAGCAGCCCGTCGCCGGGTCGCAGGAGCCCGACGTCGCTGCCTCGATCGAGTCCTTCCCGTCGGGCCCGGGCTCTCGGACCCAGAAGGATCCGGCATACGGCGCCCCCGAAAGCTTGCTGGCGGTGTCCGTGCAGACCTCGACCTCGAGGCCCCGCGGGAACGTATGACCCTCTTCGTCGAGGAACGCCTTTCCGGGGCCGAGGTAAACGGCCTTCTGCCCGCGGAACACGCAACCGGCTGTCTTCTCGAACTTCCGGCCGCGCACGGTCATCGAGAAAAACGGATGCCCCTCGATCGACTTCCAGTAAGCCTTCTTGAGGACTTCGACACCGTAGAAGCCGGCCCGTTCGAGCGCCGCGAGAAACCCTTCGGCCGTCAGGGCACCGACCGTGCACTCGCCCCAGAGCTCCGGGTTCGTCTTCAGATGCGGCGGGACCTCGCCTTCGCTGACGATGTCGGCGATGACCACGCGGCCGTGGTCCTTCAGGATCCGCCAGATCTCGGCAAACACCTTCCCCTTGTCGGGCGACAGGTTCACCACGCAGTTCGACGTCACAGCGTCCACGCTTCGGTCCTCAGCCGGAATCGCCTCGAGAAACCCTTTGCGAAACTCGACGGCGTCGTAGCCGAGCGTCTCTGCGACGGCGGGTTGGTTCTCGCGCGCCACGGCGAGCATCGCGTCGGTCATGTCGACGCCGATCGCGCGCCCGCCCGGCCCGACCTTCTTCGCCGCGATGAAAACGTCGATGCCGGCGCCCGAGCCGAGGTCGAGGAATGTCTCGCCCTGCGCGAGGGTCGTCATCGCGACCGGAGAGCCGCAGCCGTAGAAGCGATCGATCACGGCGCGGGGAATGTGGCCGATCTCCGCTTCGTCGAACTTCGTCGGGCAGCAGAGCTGCGCCTGGGGCGTATCGGCAGCCTTCCCGTAGAACTCGCGCACCATCGCGCGCGGCTTGTCCACGTCGAAGGAGAGGACGCAGTTGGAGTGCAGCGTGAGCACCGGCATCTCCGCGGCCGCTCCATCGGCCACACCGCAGGCGATCGAGCCGTCTCCCATGGCGTGGTACAGCGCCGGGACGTCGTAGCCGCTGCGGTGGTTCCACGCGGCTCGTTTCGCCTCCGCCGTCTCCCGCATCGCGCGGCGCACGAGGGCCACGGAAATCGGGTAGTACGGATCGGGGGCGCGGAGGTCCCCATCGGCGCCGTCGGCGTCGGTCGAGAATAGATAGGAATGCTCGAGGTCTCCGCCGCCCGTCAGGAAGCGGAAGGGATCCCCGAGCGCCTGCGGACGCAGCGCCAGCGTCGCGTCGCGGAAGCGTCCGAGCACGGGGCTCGACTCGAAGATGGCGGAGAGCGGGTTGTCCGTCACGCGCCCGCACGCGAGCGGCGGGTAGTTGGCCAGCGCCGCCGACGGGTACACCATCCCGTCCTCGTAGACGCAGAGCGAATCCCAACCCGCGTTGCCGAGGTCGTACTTGACGCCCGGCGGGCCGTTGACGCGGCGGCGGGCCGACTCCAGGTTGTCGAGCGAGATTCCGCGGCGCCCCGCTTCGTCGGCCACGCGGTCGACCGCGATCAGAATGTCCGCGATCTCCGGAAAGAAGCCGTTGTCGGCGGCGCGGGCGCGTCCACGATTGTGGGACCACATCAGGTGCTGCGAGCACGCGCCGCGCTCGGCGGCAAGCCGCGTCAGCTCCGGAAGCTCCCGCAGGTTCTGGCGCGTCACGACCGTCGTGAGCGAGACATCGAAGTGAAGCTCCGCGAGGAGCTCGACGCCGTCGAGCGCGCTCTCGAAGGACCCCTGTCCGCGGATCGGGTCGTTCGTCTCGGCCCGGCCGCCGTCGACGGATACCTGAAACTTCAGGCGCTCGCGCGAAAAGGTAGACAGGCTCTTGCCGCGCGGTCCCCGGAAGAGCGTCGCGTTCGTCAGGATGATGAGCTCGCGCCCGAGCGTCTCCGTCACCAGTCGGATCAACGCGTCGATGTCCGGCCGCAGGAACGGCTCGCCTCCCGTGAGGTAGAAGCGCTCGACGCCGAGCGCGGCGGCCTCTTCGATGACGCGAGCCAACTCCGCGCCCGAGGGACCGGGCGACTCGCCGGGAGCCGAGTTGACGAGGCAGTGGGTGCAGGCGAGGTTGCACGAGTTGTTCGTGTGCAGCCACAGCTCCTTGAGCGCCGACGGAGTGGCGTAGTGGCGGCGGCCCTCGTACGGTTGGCGCCGGATCGGAGAGAGCGACAGGAACCCTGCCCGCAAACCGGCCTGCAGGAAGTCGTGGACGTGGAGCCAGGCCTTGCCCGCTTCCAGTCCAAGGCGCGTGGCGTACCGCGCGACGAGTTCTCCGAAGGGAGCTCCATCGAGCTCCCGCAGGATCTCACTTCCGCGCGCGTCCACCGCGATCCAGTGCGGAGCCGCCTCGTCGAGGAAGTAGTCGATGTCCTTTGCACGAAAGGAATGGGTCGCGGGCGCGAAGACGATGCTCTTTTCCGAAAGATGCGGCATGGAATGCTCTCCTGGCGCTATCGCGCCGCCGTCGTCAGACTCGGGTCCCGGCCGGAACGCGTGTCAGGCTGCGCGCGGCGGGGCTCGGAGGGGAGGTCCGACCAGGCAGTGCGGATGCGGCGAGGCCGGTTCGACCGGCGAAAGCGAGAGCACCGCGCGATCCAGGGCGCGGCGCGCGAGGGCGGTCATCGAAGGATCGAGGAGCCCATGTCGCGCGAGCAGACGCAAATCGCGCGGGCCGTCGACATCCCGCGCTGCGTCGAGCAAATGCACGCGACGGCCCCGCGCCGCGAGCGCGGCCAGCAATCGGGCGCAGACGTCGCGGCGGCGTGAGGCGATTGCGGACAGCAGCCAGAGGTCGGGCTCGCCGAGAGCGAGAAGGGACACTCCTCCGTCGCCGGCGGGCGCGATCACGGCCTCGGTGCCGCGCTCGAGTGCCTCAAAGGCTTCGTTCAACAGCGCGTCGGAGGGAGCGACATCGCCTCCGACGAGCACGGCATTGTCGAAGCCGGCGCCCGCTCGGCGGGCCGCGTCCTCGAGCCGATCTCCGAAGCGGCGGCCGCGCTGGGCGATGAAGATCGGCGCGGCGCCGCCCGCATCGATTCCCGGATGGCGCCGCCAGGCCGCGAGGTCTTCGGGAGGCGTCGCGATCGCCAGCCTCGCGCCGACGCGGCGGGCAGCCACGCCCCAGCCTGTCGCGAACGCGGCGAAGAGCTCCGCCGCCTGGCCGCTCGAAAAGCCCTTCGACCGGGCTTCCCGCCACGGCGCCCGTGCGAAGAGGATCACGAGGCGAGACATTCCACTCGATGTTACCTCCGCCGCAGGCGCAGGGATTCCTCCCGTGCCCCTACCCGCGGGCATTGACAAGCTCTGGCTCACCGACGGGCACAACCGGGAGCGCCTCGCCGGTCGCATGGATCGTTCCGCTTTGCGGGTCGAAAAAGGCCGGCGTGGGCCGGTCGAGCCTGACGGGCTTGAGGAGGTAGTTGTCCCTGCGGGCATTGTGCTCGCACATGGAAACCGGGCCATCCTCGGTCATGACCATGAACGAGCAGTTGCGGATCCGCTCGGGATCGAGATTCGCCGCGTCCATGAAGTTGTGGATGAAGAAGGTGATCTTCCCCGGGCGCGCACCGCGAAGCAACTCGCGACGCACCGACCAGGCCTTCGAGAGCAGAAACGCTCCTCCCCGCATCAGCCACCACGGGTTGCGAAAAGCGGCGGCGATGACCTTGCGCGCCGTGCGGGGCACGTCGCGCCGGTCGAAGGGGACGTGGCGGAACTCCTGGATGAATCGCTCGTAGAGCGATCGGTCGGTCAGAACGTCGACGGTCTTGCCTCCAACGCTCGAGAGCATCGTGCCGCGGTTGCAGCTCGGATGCCCGACGAGCGACGTGTCCCAGGCCAGGCGCGCCAGACCGACTCCCTCCCGGATGCGCTCGGCGATCGCGTCCGGCGTGACCTCCCGCGCGCGGGTGCGCCACTGCCCCCGCCCGGTCACGGCGTGCACCTGAAAGGAGGCCATTCCCACCACGTCGGTCCGCGCCAGGAAGAACCGCGCGAGCATCGGCACTTCCTCGAGGTTCCCGGCGTGCACGCTGGTGTTGAAGACGACCGCGAGCTTCAAGCCGCGGGCGCGCTCGATGTAGTCGGCGCGGACGGCATTCAACGCCTCCTCGGTCGGGTACTTCTTGAGACGCTGCGTGGTGTCCACGTGAAAGGCGACGTCGAAGAGCCCGGCCTCGGAAAGCTCTTCGAGCAGGTCCCGCGTCGCCCGGATCCCGTTGGTCAGCAGCGACGGCCTCAAGCCCCGCTCGGAGATCCGTTTGACGATCGCGACGAGCTCGTCGCGGCGGCGCAGCGTGGGATCTCCCCCGGTCACCTGGACGCCGATGCCCGGACCGTAGGTCTCCCGAATCCGGTCGATCCGGCGATAGATGACCTCGATGGGCAGATCCTTGAGCGACTCGGCGCTCTCCGAGAGATAGCAGAGCGTGCAGTCGAGGTTGCATCGCTGCGTGATCTCGAGGGCCACGCAGCCGATCGTCCAGCGCCGTCCCAGCAACTGATTCGGAACCTGAAACTGGGGGTCCAGCCGCTCCCACGTCTTGCGAAGGAGGCGCTCGCGTTGCTCGACGTCCTCGTAGACAGGAAGACCCGACGGTAAGGCGCTCATGGCTCATTGCCTTTCGGGCTCAGCGGACACCTGCGGCCTGCGTCACGCGTCTTGGATGCTGCTTCTTCGCATCGGTTTCACACTCGACCCGAATAACCAGGCAGGGGCGTCCACCACCGAGCCGCTCCCGGGCCTGCCGGAGGACCTCTCGCGTTCCTCGAGATCCTCGCAGGGGCAGACCCGGGAGTCCGGAGCTCATGGTCTGGTGGACGATCTCACCCGCGGACGCGCCGGATCGTGATCAGCGCCACCGGGTTGCGCCAATCGCGCTCACTGGCGGTGAGGTCTCCGATGCCGTGAATACCAGCATGAATGTGCACGTAGCCCTCTTCGCCCCCGATGACCGCCGCCCCGCCGCCAGGTCCGCCGCACTCCGTGAAGAATGGCCCGGGGATCGAGGCGCAGAGCTCGTCGTTGACCTCGCTGCCCGCATCATAAGCCGGCGACCGATGCGTCTCGGCCCGGTTGCCGCTGGGTCCGTCGACGTCGTTGAGAGCGAAGAAGGCGTCGTTGGTCGGGATCAGCATCGCGGCGACGCTCACATGATTGAATCCGCCTCCGGTCTCCACGGTGATCGTGACGGACTGCCCCGGATCGAGAAGGCCGCCCGAGTCCGCGACGTCCTTGACCTCCGGCATCCCCGCCAGCAGAGCCTTGAGCGGAGCCGTGTTGCCTTCCTCGGCAAGTGTCGCCAGCTCCGAACTGGCCGGAGACCCCAGTGTGAACAGCCTCACGCCTTCCCTGTGACTGGCCACGAGAATGGGAGTAAACCGCTGCCCGCGGGTGAGGTTCGTCACGGTGACCTCGAATCGCGGTTGAGCAGAGGCGAGCGCGCTCGCGAGCACGCCGCACGCCAACAGGCCCCCCACCAGGGTCGATTTTCTCGGCTTCATCAGACTTCTCCTTCTGGCATCCGTTCGGGTGCCGGTTTCTTTCGCCTATCGTCATCAACACCGAGCGACCCCCCAAAGGTTCCGCGCCCTGCGGCGCCGCCGGGGCTCCGGCTGGTCTAGACTCGCCCTTCAGTCGGGACGGACGACATCCCGGCCTCAATGCGCTGACAGACGAAGACTTTGCAGCAACGAACCGAGTTCGAGGCCCTGGCTCTGCCGCTCATGAGGGCGGTCTACAACTTCGCGCTGCGCCTGACCCGGAGGTCCGACGATGCCCGAGACCTCGTCCAGGAAACGTATCTGCGCGCGTACCGGACATTCGGGAACTTCCGGCCGGGAACCAATGGCAAGGCCTGGCTGTTTACCATTCTGTATTCCGTTTTCGTCAACAAGTACCGGAAGCAACAGCGGGAGCCGGCCATGGTCTCCGTCGAGGAGCTTGTGGACGAGTTGCCCGACGCCTCGCAGGGCGGGGATCGGGACAACGCATCCTTCCCCATTGCCGCCGGCTCGCTGGCGTGGGCCGAGCCCGAGGTCGGCGCGGCGCTGCGGCAGCTGCCCGAGAGCTTTCGATTCGCCGTCCTGCTGGTCGAGGTGGACGAGCTTTCCTATGAAGAGGCGGCGTCGGTCTTGAACTGCCCGGTCGGCACTTTGCGATCGCGGCTCTTTCGCGCGCGCAAGGCGCTGTCCGTGGCGCTTCGCGACTACGCCCGGCGAGCCGGATACGGCGACAGCGAGGCAACATGACCGACCAGTCACGCCACTTCGGAGAGGAGATTCAGGAGCTGCTCGATGGCCGGCTCGCCCCCGCGCAGCGGACGCGTCTCGACGAACACCTCACCGCGTGTGCCGAGTGCCGGCAGGCACAGATCGATCTCGTGCGGGCCCGCCGCGCGGTCCGGGCCGGCGTGCCGGCCGTGGGCGTCCCCGGAGATGTCGTCGCCGGAGTCGCGGCGGCGCTCGATCGCGAGGACCGCAAGCTCCTTGCGCTGCGCGACTCGGCCTCCGCCAGAGGCCCCTCGCGAGCACGCCGGCTCGCATACGCGCTGCTCGCTACCGCGGCGGCGGTCGCGGGCGCTCTGTGGCTCTTCCTGTCTCCGGATCTTCCCGCCGCGGTCGCGAAGGATTATGCGCAGTACCGGTCGGGGCAGCTCTCGCTCCAGCTCGAAACGGACGACGTTCAAAAGATGGAGGGATTCTTCGCCGCGCACGGCATCGAGTTTGGGACACGGGTCTTCGACCTGGGAATGATGGGCTACCGCCTCATGGGCGGGCGCGTGGAGTCCCTCGCCGGCCGTCCGAGCGCGTTTTTCGTCTATCGAGGGCCGGCGGACAAGATCCTGGTCTGCCAGATGTACGAGGGTTCCGCCCGGGAGCTCCCGCGAGGCGGGCAGCAGCAGCGGCATGGCGATTTCACGTTCCACGTCTACCACCGCGACGGGAAGACACTCGTTTTCTGGGAGGAGGGACGGATCGTGTGCGTCCTGACGGCCGACTTCGACGCGGAGGAGATCCTTCAGCTCGCGATTGCAAAGGCCATGAAGTCGTAACGCAGCGGGACGATCCACCTCCCCACTACAATCGGCCCGTGCAGGCCACCTGGCTTCCGAAAACCTTCACGACCCTGCGCGGTTACACGCGCGCGCAACTGTCCGCCGACCTGCAGGCCGGAGTCGTGGTGGGGATCGTCGCGATTCCGCTCGCGATCGCCTTCGCCATCGCCTCGGGCGTGGCCCCCGAGAAGGGACTCGTCACCGCCGCGGTCGCCGGCTTCCTGATTTCGCTGTTCGGAGGCAGCCGCGTCCAGATCGGCGGCCCCACCGGCGCCTTCGTCGTGATCGTGTACGGCATCGTCACGCGCTATGGCCTCGAAGGCCTGACGATCGTCACGATCCTCGCGGGCTGCATCCTGATCGTGTTCGGCTTCGCGCGCTTCGGGGGCGCGATCAAGTTCATCCCCTACCCCGTGGTCACCGGGTTCACGAGCGGGATCGCGGTGATCATCTTTTCTTCGCAGGTCAAAGATCTGCTCGGACTGAAGATGGGCGCCGTCCCGGCCCACTTCCTCGCGAAGTGGGAGGAGTATGCGGCGCACCTCGGTTCCGCGTCGCTTCCGGCGATCGGGGTCGCCGTTGGATCCCTGGCGATTCTTCTCGCCTGGCCGAAGATCTCGCGCAAGGTGCCGGGCCCGATCGTCGCGATCCTCG
>JANMPW010000273.1:0-1719 GCA_031370065.1 Acidobacteriota bacterium | reverse complement strand
CTCTTCCGGGTCGCGCGGATCGCGGACCTCCTCCTGCGCGAGAACAAGCTCGCGGGCCGTTTCCGGGCGGCCGGACCGGGGATGCTCGCGCTGGAGCTCGCGGCGGGCGAACGGACCTTCTTCCACAACGGCATCGTCTTTGCCGCGCTCGACGCCTTCAACGATCCGGTCAAGAACCCGACGCTGACCCTGCAGGCGGGCAAAGAAGAGCCCTGAGGGGCGGTGCGTGGCGGGCGGCGATCTGGTTCCTTGACGGCTCACGGGGTTTCCGATCAACACGAAGCTCACCCGTGACGGTCCCGGAATTCGCACTTTTCGAGACGGCCATCGGCCCCTGCGCGGTCGCCTGGAACGCCGAAGCCTGAATCGCCTGCCGCATTAAAAAAACGGGCTTCCCCTGTTTGACAGGAGAAGCCCGCCTTCGATCCGAAGGGTTGAAAGCTTCGACTTACCGTCCCGAGAAGGAGCGCCGCGAGCCGCCGCCACCGCCGCCGCCGCCCTCGGTCTTGGGCCGGGCTTCGTTGACGGTGAGCGACCGGCCGCCGAACTCGGTGCCGTTGAGCGACAGCGCCTGCTTGGCCTGGTCGTCATTGCTGAACTCGACAAAACCAAACCCCTTGGACTGGCCGGTGTCGCGATCGGTGATCACGCGGGCCGAGTCCGGCGTGCCGAACTTGGCGAACATATCCTGGAGCTGGTCGTCGGAGATGTTGTACGGGAGATTGCCTACATAGAGCTTCATCAGATCCATCCTTTGCGCCGGGCGAAAATTCGATGGGCGAAAACACCGCCGGCGCGGTGCTCCGCATTCTCGTGATTTGTCGTTCGGGATTGTCAGAACGGGTCTGGCAAGAGGCGAGCGAGCCGAGAACAAACGCAGGGTATCACACTTCAAATACCCCGCAACGGCCGGTCCATGACCCCGGAAATTGGCCGTTTCCGCGACTCCCTCCAGGACCAGGTTCGTAGGGGCGATGGATGCCAACGGGCCTGTGGCCACGCCGCTCCGTCGGGCGCACGGTGGCCCACGTATCATCCAGGCGTGGCAGCCTCGCGCGGGCCGGCGGGGGTCGTCCTCGTCGGCAATCCGAACGTCGGCAAGAGCGTCCTCTTCGGCGCGTTGACGGGCACCTACGTCACGGTCTCGAACTATCCGGGAACGACCGTGGAGGTCTCGGAGGGCGTGGCGGTCATCGCCGGACGGCGCGTCTCCGTGCGCGACACGCCCGGGGCCGCCTCGCTCATCCCGTCCTCCGAGGACGAGCGCGTGACGCGCGACATTCTCCTCTCGGCCGACGGCGCGGCCGTCGTCCTCGTCGGCGACGCGAAGAACCTCGAGCGCGCCCTCGCCCTCGCGCTCGAGGTCGCGGAGACCGGTCTGCCGTTCGTCTTCTGCGTCAACATGACGGACGAGGCGCGGGCCCGGGGGATCACCGTCGATGCCGAGCGGCTCGCGGCGCGGCTCGGCGTCGACGTGGTCGAAACCGTCGCGGTGCGGCACGAGGGCGTTGCGCGCCTGGCCGCGGCCATCGAGAACGCGCGGCCGGCCGCCGCGGGCGTCGCCTATCCGGACGTGATCGAGCGGGCCCTCGACGCGGCAGTCCCGCTGATGCCGAGCGGCTCCTTCTCGCCGAGGTCGCTCGCGCTCGCGGCGCTCGCAGGTGACCAGACGCTGACGCCCTGGCTGCGGGCGCACATGGCCGACGACACGCTCTCGAG
>JANMPW010000146.1:0-4198 GCA_031370065.1 Acidobacteriota bacterium | reverse complement strand
TTCGATCCCGAGCGCTGGCGGCCCGAGGCGAAGGAGGCGCGCCCGAAGTTCTCCTACTTCCCATTCGGAGGCGGCCCCAGGGTTTGCATAGGCGAAGGCTTCGTTTGGATGGAGGGCATCTTGATCCTCGCGGGCATCGCGAGGCGCTGGCGGATGGGCCTGGAACCCGGCCAGAGCATCGTGCCGGCGCCCGGCATCACGCTCCGCCCGAGGAACGGCATCCGGATGAAGCTCGAACGGCGCGGGTGATCGCGCTGTATTCTTTGCGCGCCATCTGGCATCGCTGATGAGTCTTTCTTCCGGCACGCGCCTCGGTCCCTATGAGATCCTCTCGCCGCTCGGCGCGGGCGGGATGGGCGAGGTGTACCGGGCGCGGGACACGCGGCTCGAGCGGACGGTGGCGGTCAAGGTGCTGCCGTCGCACATGTCGGCCTCGGCCGAGATTCGGCAGCGGTTCGAGCGGGAGGCAAGGACGATCTCGCAGCTCTCGCATCCTCACATCTGCGCGCTGTACGACGTGGGACGCGAGGGCGAGACCGAGTACCTCGTCATGGAGTACCTCGAGGGCGAGACGCTGTCGGACCGGCTCGGGAGGGGCGCTCTTGCGCTCGAGCAGACGCTGCGGTACGGGACGGAAATTGCCGATGCGCTGGACAAGGCGCACCGGCAGGGGATCGTGCACCGGGACTTGAAGCCGGGCAACGTGATGATCACGAAGTCGGGGGTGAAGCTGCTCGACTTCGGACTCGCGAAAGCGATGGCGCCAGCGGCGCCGCAGTCGGGTCTGACGGCGCTGCCGACCGCGGTGGGAACGGCGGCGAACCTCACGGAGGCCGGCACGATCCTCGGCACGTTCCAGTACATGGCGCCCGAGCAGCTCGAGGGCAGGGAGGCCGACGGACGCAGCGACATCTTCGCCTTCGGCGCGGTGCTCTACGAGATGGCGACGGGCCGCAAAGCTTTTTCCGGCGCGAGCCAGGCGTCCTTGATCGGCGCGATCCTTCACACCGAGCCCGCGCCGATTTCGACGATCCAATCCGCGTCGCCGCCGGCGCTCGATCGGGTGGTGAAGAAGTGTCTGGCCAAGGAGCCGGAGGACCGGTGGCAGAGCGCCGCGGACCTCGGCAGCGAGCTGAAGTGGATCGGCGAGAGCTCCCAGGCCGGCGCCGCTGCCGTTGGTCCTTCGAAGCGGCGGGCACGCGGAGGCCGCCTCGGCTGGATCGTCGCGGGCGCGCTCGCTTTCGCGTTCGCCGCCGGCGCGGCCTACGTCCTGCCGCGCCTGCACCGCAAGGCCGGGAGCGCCGGCGAGGTCCGGTTCACGCTCGAGCCTCCTTCCGGCATGACCTTCTGGGACGCCGGGGCCGACACCGACTTCGCGATCGCGCCGGACGGCCGCCAATTCGCCTTCGTCGCGGTCAACGCCGGCGGGCGCAATCAGCTCTGCCTTCGGCCGCTGGATGCCATCGCGGCGCGCCCGCTCCCGGGCACCGAAGGAGCGCGATGGCCGTTCTTTTCGCCCGACGGCCTATCCATTGGTTTTTTCGCCGACAACCGGTTGAAGACTCTGTCGCTCGCGGGAGGATCCCCGCAGTCGATCACCGAGGGTAGCGGCGACATGCGCGGGGCGGCGTGGCGGCCGGATGGATCCATCCTCTTCGGCCACGTCGGGCGCGGCCTGATGCGGGTCTCCGCTGCCGGCGGGGAGCCGACAGTGGCGCTCCCGGTCGACGCGGCGCGCAAGGAGTTCTCGATCGGCTGGCCGACGTTTCTGCCCGACGGCCGAAAGTTTATCTACCAGAGCTTGACCGAGGACACGGCCGAGCGCGGCATCTACCTGACCTCGTTCGATGCGAAGAATCGCATGCGGATCCTGGATTCCATTTCCAAGGGCGCGTGGGTAGAGCCCGGCTATCTCCTCTTCATGAGGGGCACGGCGCTCTTGGCGCAGCGCCTCGAGCCCGACCCGCCCCGCCTGACCGGCGAGCCGGCTCTCGTCGCCGATGGTCTGCCGGTCAATCCCGTGCCGGGCTCGGCGCCGTTCACTGCGGCAGGCTCGACGATTCTCTACCGCTCCGGCGGCGGGGCCCCGGGGACGCGGCTCGTGTGGTTCGATCGCGCCGGGCGACGCCTCGCGGAGGTCGGGCCCGAAGCCGCCGATATCAGCGTGTCGCTCTCACCCGACGGCACGCGCGCCGCCGTCGCGCGCGTCAACGATCCCAGCCAGCCTCTCGGGGGCGAGCCGACGGTGAACGTCTGGGTCGTGGATCTCGTGCGCGGCATCTCGACGCGCGTCACGCTCGACCCCGTCAACGGCGACGAGAATCCCACCTGGTCGCCGGACGGACGCCGCCTCGCGTTCGCTACGCACGTGAAGGGCGCGCGCGCCGATATCTTCGTGAAGGACGCCGGCGGCGGAGGGGCCCCAGAGCCGATGCTTCTGGGACGCCAGAACGCCCACCCGATCGACTGGTCGGCGGACGGCCAGTTCCTCCTGGTGCAGTCCGTCAACGAGGCGGGCAGGGTCGGCCTCTCCTCTATTCCGCTCACGGGCGAACACAAGCCGCAGCCGTTTCTCGGGGGCGACTTCGACCAGGCTCAGGGCCAGTTCTCGCCGGACGGCCGATTCGTGGCCTACGTATCCAACGAGTCCGGCCGGCCCGAGGTGTACGTGCGGCCTTTTCCGAAGGGCGAGGAGAAATGGCAGATCTCCTCCTCCGGCGGTGTATCGCCTCGCTGGCGGCGCGACGGACGCGAGCTCCTCTACGTGGCGCCCGATGGGGCCATTACAGCGGTGGCGGTCAGGCTCGGGCCGCGTTTTTCGGCGTCGCCGCCCGTCTCGCTCTTCCGGACGACGATCCGGCCGGTGAACTTCAACTTTTACGGCGGCGCCGCGCCCTACGACGTCAGCCGCGACGGGAACCGGTTCCTCGTCAACACGGTTGAAAAGCCCGGGTCCGTCGCGCCCCTGCGCGCCATCCTCAACTGGCAGCCGCCGGCGAAGTAGGCGCGGGCGCGGACGAGCCCCGCCCCTACGACCCCGTCGGCGGGAACTTCGAGAGCAGCGCGCCGATCTCGCGGTCGAGCTCGCGCCCGACGGCGTCGGTGTTCTGGCCCTCCAGGCGCGCAACCTGCCCGCGCCAGATCAGCTTCTTCGTGCTGCTGCGGATGTCGATCGTGACCGTGCGTTCCTTTTCCCAGTTGGTCGCGACGACGTAGCCGCTCCACCACTCGTAGTTGCCGAACTCGTCGCGCTCCCCGACGCCCGTGTCGCCCGTGTTATAGGCCACGAGCAGAGTCGCGTGCGCGGCGTCGATTTGCTGGTAGCCCTTCCTGCGCAAGGCGTCGTCGGCCGCGGAGCGGATGTGGGAGTCGAGGAAGGCGCCGTCGATGATGGAATCCCCGTGCGGCATCTTGAAGGCGGGGTCGGCGTACCAAGCGTACGTCGTCATGCCGACGAAGCTCGCCTTGTGGTCGTAGGCGAACACGGGCTTGGGGTGTGTGCCTCCGCAGGCGGCTGCGAGGACTGCCAGGGCCGCGGCGAAAGCGGCGATGCGGGTTCGGATCATTTTGCCTCCGTGCCGGGCGTCGGCGGGAACCCCGCGAGCAGCAGCGCCACCGCTCGGTCAGCATGGCGCGTGTTTTGAGCCGGTACGATACATCATTGTCCACTGGCTCAGGTGTCGCGTGGCCCGGCTGTCTGCGTGCAGGATGCGAGAGGTCTGCGGCGCCATCGCGTTCGCGCTGGGGTGCGACCGATAGGGACGCTGCGGGCCACTCCCTGAGCGCCGTCCCTCACGTAGAATCCGTCCGTTGGCTCCATGACACTGTCCGCGGGCGTTCGTCTCGGTCCCTACGAAATCCTGTCGCCACTTGGCGCGGGCGGGATGGGAGAGGTGTACCGGGCGCGCGACACGCGGCTGAAGCGCGACGTCGCCGTCAAGGTCCTTCCCGGCGCGTACTCCGAGGATCCCGATCGGCTGCGCCGTTTCGAGCAGGAGGCGCAGGCGGCGAGCGCTCTCAATCATCCGAACATCCTCTCGATTTACGACTTCGGCATGAACGAGGGCGCTCCCTACATCGTGTCGGAGCTGCTCGAGGGCGAAACGCTACGGTCGCGATTGTCGGGCGGCGCCTTCACGGCGCGTAAGGCGATCGGACACGCGCTCCAGATCGCGCACGGCCTTGCCGCGGCGCACGA
>JANMPW010000130.1:0-1856 GCA_031370065.1 Acidobacteriota bacterium | reverse complement strand
GTCGAGACCAAGGTTCGCGACGTGATGTCGAAGGGAGTTTCCTCGGCCCTCGACACCGACACCGTGGACCAGGCGGTCAGGATCATGAGCGAGCAAAAGGTGCGCCGTCTGCCCGTCCTGGATCAAAACAAAAAGCTGGTCGGCATCGTGGCTTTGGGCGATCTCGCGGTCAAGGATTCGGAGAGCAGGCCGGCCGCCCAGGCTCTCTCGCAGATCTCCAAGCCGTCCTAAGGGGACGTCGCCAAAGTCGAAGCTCCATGCCCGAAGAAGCAACAAAGAGACGCGCCAGGCGAGATGCGCGGCAAGGCAAATCGGCCTCCACGCAAGCGGGCGAATTCGTTCGCGAGGAAATACACCATGTTCGCGACGGCGAGCATGGCGCACGCTCGGCGAAGCAGGTCATCGCCATCGGCTTGTCCAAGGCTCGCCGAGCCGGCGTCAAACTCCCTCCGCCTCCCGGAGGCGACCCGGCGTCCTCGGGTAGCCGCCCGCAAAAAAAGCGCAAGTCGGCGGCGCGCGCGCGCGCAGCGCTATCGGCTCTCAAAGACGAGCCTCTCGCAAGCGCGTCACACCTGGCTCTTTCCCGCCAGGCCCACAAGAGCGCTGCGAAGCGGGGACCGAGGCGTCGGCGCGAGTCAGCTCAAAAGGCAGTGCGAACCAAGGCGCGCAAGGAAGCTATCTAGGCCCCGCTCACCGGGTCGGCATCAAACCACTTCGTCGCCATTGAAGCGGGAGCCGAAGTCAAGGTCGAAGCTTTTTCGAACGGAAAGTTCTAAGGGAATGCGTCGATTATGCGTTGGTCGTGCGCAGCCGCGAGACGTCGAGCAGGAGGCCGACGATCACCAGGACGACCTGCGTCATCGCGGGGCCGACTCCGAGTGTCGTGCCCACGAACACGAGCCGCGGCAGCACGATGGCCGCGAGCACCAGGGAGGCGGCCATGAGGGCCCACCAGGCCCACGTCTCGCCGCGCTTGTACGGCCCGAAGACGATCGCCAGGAACAGGACCGCAAACGCCCCCGCGTACGCGGCGGACGTGCCGCGGATCCCGCGCAGCGCCTTGACGAGCTGCTCGTCGCCCGCGCCCACCTTCGTGACCCTCGGCCCGTCCTCGCCGCCGATGTTGTAGTTGTTGAAGTAGGCCTGGCCCATCGACACGAAGCTGATGAGGAGGACGCCGATTCCGACGACCGCCAGGATCCCGACGCTGGTCTTGCGCATGTTGTCTCCATACCCCTGTGGAGCCCGGAGCATACCTCCGGGCCTCTGCCCCCCGGCATCGGCGCGAAGCACGACGGGCGATTTCGTCTCCGCCTCGTCTTCGACGACAAGAGACGAGCGTCCACCGGCCGTTGAAGAAGAAAGCGGCACAAGAGCCGGCCTGCAGACGCTCACTCGGGCAGGTTCGGGCGAGATCGATTAGCTGAGCGACTTGCAGCAGCGAAAACCGAGGTGATAGTTCTCGTGGCTGTTCTTGTCCATGACCTTGGTCCCGTGCCAGAACGGCGCGCGCCAGCGACACCAGTCTTCGTGGGCCCTATAGCGATCGAAGATGAACCAACTGCCCTTCATCTCTGTGACGCCCAAAGTTTTGCTGCCGCGGCTCGACATCTGGGTCTCGTCGAGTGGCAGATTCATGTGCTCGGCCGCATTGCCGTTGATGTCGTAGACACCCGAGGGACTATGACAGGCCGGAAAGTACCCGGCGGGAAATGTGTTGGAGCCGCAATGAGCCCAGTCGCCCCCATTGCACCCCGCGGTCTTCGTGCTCGAAGTGCCGCAGACTCCTCTCCGGTACGCGGCGCCATAGCTCCGCGACTTCGTCGCGGCGCGCTTGCGATTATTCGCCGAACGCA
>JANMPW010000068.1:0-8040 GCA_031370065.1 Acidobacteriota bacterium | reverse complement strand
CGCGTCGGTAATCCAGATGCGTCGCGGCCCCGCCCACGAGGCGTCGACCGCGATGCGCCGCCCGTCCGGAGAGAAGGCGGGATTGGACGCATTCTCGACGAGCCGGCTTTCCTTGCGCGTCGCGACGTCCACGGTCCACACGTCCGCGCCGGAGTACTGACCGAAAACGTCGCCCGGCTCGAGCTTCTTTCCCTCTTCACGGGCGCGCACGAAGGCGATCGCCTTTCCGTCGGGCGACCACGAGGGCTGGATGTCGTCCGAGGTGCCGGAGGTCAGCGACGCGGCCTCGGCGCCGCCGAGACGTTTTGTGAAGATCTTTCGCACGCCGCCCGACTCCGCCGTGTAGGCGATGGCCGCTCCGTCGGGCGACCAGGCGGGCGACTCTTCGAGGCCGGGGGCAAGGGTGAGCTGCGAGAGCTTCGGCACCGGCACGGAGCCGGGGGAAGAGTCGCGGCGCGCGAGCAGGATGGCAGCCGCGATCAGCGCCGCGGCGCCCAGAGCGGCGGCCACGGCAGGCCAGCGGCTTCTGCGTCCGCGCGCGTCGGCCAAAACTTCCTCGATCTGGACGCGGGCTTCGCCTGCATCGCGCAGGCGCCGCTCGACGTCCTTCTCGAGGCACCGGGCGAGTAGACGGCGGATCGGCTCGGGTGTGGCGCGGGGCAGGCGGCGCCAGTCCGGCTCCTTTCCCAGAATCGCGACCATCGCGTCGGAGGCAGTGGCCCCCTCGAACGGGCGCCGCCCCGCGAGCATCTCGTAGAGGACGCAACCGAACGACCAGAGGTCCGACCGCTTGTCGGCCGGCCGCCCGCGCGCCTGCTCCGGGCTCATGTAGGCCGGCGTGCCGAGCAACGTTCCGGCCTGTGTTGCGGCGAGCGTCGGCGAGCGGGACTGGATCGACGACGCTTCGACGGCCTCGCGCTTGGCCAGGCCGAAGTCGAGCACCTTGGCACGGCCATCCGGCGTCACCATGACGTTGCCGGGCTTCAAGTCCCGGTGGACGATCCCCCTGGCGTGCGCCGCGTCGAGCGCATCGGCGATCTGAGCCGCGATGCGGAGCGACTCGTCGATGGGAAGCGGCTCCGCGGCCAGCCGTTCGGCTAGCGAAGAACCCTCGACGAGCTCGAGCACGAGATACCGCGCGTTCCCGCTCTCCTCGATGCCGTGGATCCCCGCGATGTGCGGATGCTCGAGTGCGGCGAGCATCCGCGCCTCCCGCTCGAAGCGGGCCAGGGCATCGGCATCGTGCGCGAGCGAATCCGGCAGCCCCTTGATCGCGACATCCCGCCCGAGTTGCGTGTCCCGAGCCCGGTACACCTCTCCCATCCCGCCCGCGCCGAGCGGCGCGAGGATCTCGTAGGGGCCGAGGCGTGTGCCGGCGGCGAGGGTCATTCGGGCCTCACTCGCCGGGCGATCTCGATGAAGCGGGGGTCGTCGCGCAGGCCGTCGAAATCCGCGTCCAGGTCGATGAACGTCAGCCAGTGAGATCGTTGCCGCAACGCTTCTTCCAGGCCGGCAAGGGCCCGGTCCCGGTCGCCGAGGGCGAGGTAGGTCGCCGCGAGGCCGTAAGGACCGACGTAACGGTTTGCCGAGTCGGCTTCGAGCTGCGCGACCATCGTTCGGGCCTCGTCATGACGGCCGGCGGCCGCGAGGGCGTGCGCGAGATCGGTCGCGTAGAGCGTGCCGCCTCCGGAAAGATCGACCGCCCGGCGGGCCTCTTCGATGGCTTCGTCGAACCGGCCGAGCTTTTCGAGCGCCATGCCGAGGATCTTGTGGGCGACCACGAACGTCGAATCCATCTCGAGCGCCTTGCGCGGCCCTCGGATCGCGTCCTCATATCGGTGGGCATAGTAGTAGGTAAAGCCCGTGGCGATCTGAATGATGAGCGACAGCGGGTCTAGCTCTCGCGCGAGGCGGAACTGCTCGAGGGCCTCCTCGAATCGTCCCCCGGTCGTGAGCAGGTTCCCGTAATAGTGGTGGGCGGTCGCGTAGTTCGGCCGCTCGGCGATCGCGCGCTCGTACTCCCGCTCGGCTTCCTCGAACTGCCACTCGTAGTAGTGCTTCGCGTAGGCCAGAGGCGCCCGCGCCTCGGCGAGCGCCGGATCGAGCTCGAGCGCGCGCTCCGCGGCGGCCTTGGCCTTCGGAAAGGCCTCGGCGGGGGCGACGACTGTGTAGTAGCCGAGGACGGCGTAGCTGTCCGCGAGGCCCGCGTAGGCGACGGCGTACTCGGGATCGGCCTCGATGGCGCGGCGGAAGAAGTCGATTCCCTTTCGGATGCCGTCCTCGGTGCGCTTGTTCCAGTAGAACCGGCCCTGCAGGTAGAGCCGGAAGGCGTCCGTGCTCTCGGTCGCGGGCCGCGCGAGATTCTGCTTCTCCTCGCCGGTCAGCTTCAGGCGCAGGTTCTCCGAAATCTGCGCCGCGATCTCGTTCTCGATCGCGAGGGCGTCGGCCGTCCTGCGGCTGTACTGCTCGCCCCAGAGCTGCGATCCGTCGGCGAGATCCACGAGCTCGACCTTGATCACCAGATGGTCTCCGCGCTGGAGCACACGGCCCGTGACGACCGCCCCGACCCCAAGGGCACGGCCCGCCTCCAGGGGATCGACGTTGGGACCCTTGTAGCGGAAGACGCTGCTCCTTGCCATCACGCGCAGGCCGCTCAACCGCGACAGCCTCATGATGATCGCTTCGGTGATGCCGTCGCTCAGGTACTCGGCCTCGGCGTCTGCGCTGGCGTTGACGAGCGGGAGGACCGCGATCGAGTCGATCGCGCGCCGCGAGCGCCCCGAGGAGATGCGAGGGGCCGCCGCCTGCTCCTGGACGGCGCGCAATGCGAACGCGAGGTCGCGCGCGGATTGAAAACGCTCGCCCGGCTCCTTCTCGAGGCAGTGGGCGACGATGCGGGAGAGTTCCCTCGGAAACGCGGGGTCGGCCAGTGAGAGCTCCGGGACCGGGTCGCGCAGGATTGCTGCCATCGTCTCGGCGCTCGTCTTGCCAGGGAAGGGCTTCCGGCCCGCGACACATTCGTAGACGACGCAGCCGAGCGCGAAGATGTCGCTCGGGACGTCCGCCGCGTCGCCGCGGACTTGCTCGGGCGACATGTAGCCGACAGTCCCCATGACGTAGCCGGGCTCGGTTCCGCCCGCGGAAGTGGGCGCCGAGGTCTCGTCTGGCTGCGAGGACGCCGGTTTCCAGCGGGCCAGGCCGAAGTCGAGCACCTTCACCCGTCCGTCGGAAGTCAGGAAGATGTTCTCCGGCTTGATGTCGCGATGGATGATTCCGCGAGAGTGCGCGGCGGACAGGCCGTCGGCAACCGCTACGGCGATCGCTACGGCCTTTTGCCACGCAGGGGCCGTGTGCGCGAGCCGTGTGCGGAGCGTCTCGCCTTCGAGCAGTTCCGTGACCGCGTAGAGCCGATTCGCCTCGCGGCCGAAGTCGTAGAGGGTGAGAACGTTCGGATGCGAGAGGGCGGCCACCGCCTTCGCCTCCTGCTCGAATCGCCGCACGAGATCGGCGTCGCGCGAGAGGTGCTCGGGCAGGACCTTGACCGCGACCTCGCGCTGGAGCCGCGTGTCCCTCGCCCGGTACACCTCTCCCATCCCGCCCGCGCCGAGCGGGGACAGGATCTCGTAGGGACCGAGGCGGGTGCCGGGGGAGAGGCTCATGGCCCTCCGAAGCTGGGCCGGATTCTATCGCCCGGTCAGGGGGGGGCCGAGCCCTCGGTGCGGCGGCGGCGGCGCTCGGCCAGCGCGTAGAGGATGAACCCGGCGCCGAGGAATCCGAAGGAGCCGATGAAGACCTGGATGAAGAATCCCGCTTTGTCGGTGCTGTCGGAGGGAGGGATGAGCGCCAGGACGATCGCCACGGCGGTCGTCAGGAATCCGAGGCCGTTCCAGAAGAGGCTGCCGGCGTTGCCGCCCGGGACCGGGACAGCGCCGGGCTGTTTCGCGATGTCGGCGCGGAGCTTGATGGCCGACGCGAACATGTATAGGTAGGGCATGAAGTAGACGATGAGCGTGGCGTTGACGAGCTTGAGATAAGCACCCTTAACGGTGTCGCCCTGCGTCGCGGCGACGATGAAGATCGCGGAGAAGGCGGCCTGGAACGTCATGGCGAACCAGGGAGTCTTCCACTTGGGATGCGTCTTCGCGAAGATCGGGGGCAGGTAGCGGTCCAGGCCTCCGACGAAGAGCAGCCGCGCCGTTGCGATCAGCCAGGCTCCTATGCCGCCCAGGCCCGCGAGTGTCATCAAGATAGCCACGGGCGCACCGAGCCACGGCATTCCCTGCTGCGCGCCCGCCTTCGTGATGGCCTGGTTGACGCCGGAGATGATCGAGATCTCGCTCTTTGGCAACGCCCACATCAGGGAGATCGTCCCGAGCAGGTAACAGGCCGCGATCGAGAAGCCCGAGATCGAAATCGCCCGTGGAAAAGTCTTCCTCGGCTCGACGACCTCGCCCGCCATCGTCGGCGCAAGCTCCAGTCCGGCAAACCCGAAGCAGAGGTTGGCGAAGAACAGGATCGTCGGCAGCTGTGCGAAGTCGGGAATCATGGAGCCCATCGTGATCGGCGTCGCCGAGCCGGAGCGCGTTAGCGCGAGAATTCCGACGAGCAGGAGTGCCCCTGACGGTAGCCACTGGGCGAGGCCTCCGATGTTCTGGACCCACTTGCCGGTTTTCATCCCGACGACGTTGAAGCAGAGCGCGATTCCGAGCAGCACCAGCGACGCCCCGGCGGCGTAGGCCGGGCTCTGCTCGAGCGCGGCAAACCGCGTTCCGAACACGTAGAGCGCGAAGACGACGGTCGACAGCGTGAGGGTGGGGAAGTACGTGATGTTCGAGGCCCAGTAGAGCCAGCCCGCGAGAAACCCCTGCCGCTGACCGAAGGCTTTCGAGGTCCAGACGTAGAGGCCGCCCTCTTCCGGGATGGCCGAAGAGAGCGCCGTGACCGCGAAGCCCTGCGGGATGAAGAAGACGATGGCGGCCAGCACCCAGAGAAAGAGCGAGGATGGCCCGCTCGCCGCCGCGAGTGCGACCCATCGCATCCCGACGATCGCCGCGACGTTGAAGAGGACGATGTCCTTCGTCTTGAGCGCGCGCTCGAGAGCCATTTTGTTCTCCTTCGCCTGCAGGCCGACAGCTCCGGTCCGCACGTTGCAAGACGCCGGCGCTTACGTCAGAGGATAGCTCTCGATGCCGAGGCGATTCGCGGCCTCGGACAGGCGTGTGTCATAGCTGGCGAGGCAAACGGACTGTCCTCTCCCGCGCAGAAAGTCGATCGAAGCCAGGTGCAGCGCATCGAGCGTTCGCACGGGGACCGGAAAGGGATCCAGAGCGCGAGCGAGAACGGGGGGCGCCAGCTCCAGCAGGCCGACTTGGGAAATCAGCGATCGCGCGGCTTCGCCATGTGACAAGGCCAGTCTTCTCGCGTGAAGTCGCGTGAAGATCTCGTACTCGAGCAGACGGCTCGACACGAGAGACTCTCTCCAGAGAGCGGCCGGCGGCGTCGTGTCCTCCGCGAGCAGCTGCGCGAGTGCGACCGAGGTGTCGAGATAAATCAACGGCCGTCACGATCCTGTCGCAGCTCGTCCAGAATCTCGCGGAGCGGCGCCACGGGGTTTGACGCCGGTGGCACTCCGGGAGACAGAAGAGGGGCGCGGAGCCAGCCTTCGCGCATGGCCTCGGCGAGCAGGGCGTCGGCCAGGAACTCGCTCCGGGACGCCTTCGGTGCCGTGAGCTCGGCGACCACGCGGTCCCGGTCCGTCACCAGGATCGTCTCGCCGGTGGCAGCCAGACGGACGTACTCGGCGAGTTTGTTCTTTAGTACTTTGAGGCCGACCGATCGCATGAAACAAAGGTAGCTTCTGGAAGCTACCTTGTCAAGGCAGAGGACCCCGTGCGGGCGGAGCCGCCGGAAGGCAACGTCACCGGGCCGCCTCGGCCGCCGTTCGCTGCCAGATGTCGGCGTTGTCGCTCGACCGCACGACGTAGCAGGTGCCCCCCGTGCGGGCGCACGCGATGCTTTGGAAGCTGCCATTCAACGGCCGTTCCACGGCGAGGTGCTTGTCTCCCGAGGAGAGGTCGACCACGTACAGGCCATCCCTTTCCGGGTAGAGGAGAAAGCGATTTCCGATGACTCCACCGCGCCGGATGCGCGAGGGAGAGGTCGTCTGGGGAACCGTCCGCGCGACTGCGCCCGGGCCCGGCGAGTAGACGGCGAGAGCTTGCCCCGTGAGGTCCTGGAGCCGCACCACGGATCCCACGAGCGTTCGTCCGTCGGCCGTCCAGGCGAGGGGATAGAAAAACGTCTCCGGCGTGGGCGCCGGGATGGGCTCGATCCGTACCACGGCGCCCGCGTCGTCGAGCCGGACGATCGAGCTGCCGTCGCCGCTATTGGTCGCGATGGCGCGGCCATCGGGAGACCAGTGCGCCTCGATGATCAGATCCTTCGCCTGCGTCAGCGGCTTCAGGCCGCTTCCGTCGCGCTCGATCGTCCAGATCTGGTAGCGGCCGCCGCGATCGGAATGGAATGCGATGCGTTTGCCGTCGGGGGAGAAGCTCGGAGCGCGGTCCTTCGGGGCGTCGTCGGTGAGCTGGCGGAGATTCTTGCCGTCGCTCTCGAGCAGGTAGAGGTCGTCCTGGGCCCCTCCGCGCGAGTCGAAGGCGAGGAACTTGCCGTCCGGCGAGACGTCGAAATCCGCCATCTCCTGCGAGCTTTCGAGGACTTGCTCAGGCTTGCCCGCCAGTTGTCCGCTCGAGGGGTCGAAGGTCAAGCGATCAATCGAGTAGGTGTTCTCCTTGACGACGTACGCCGCGTGGCGCCCATCTCGGGAGAGCGCGAAGCCGCCCACTTCCCGGGCGGGCAGCATCTCCGGCGCCGGAGGGCCGAGCGGGCGGCCCGTTGCTTCGTCGATCGGAACTCGCCAGAGGTTCATTGTCCCGTCGCGATTGGAAAGGAAGTAAAGAGTGCGGCCATCCGGCCCCCAGACCGGGTTCCAGTCGATGGCGGCGTCCTGCGTCACCGGCACGGCCTTCTCGCCCGGGGCAAGCCCTTTGTAGGGAATCGTCCAAATGTCCCGCTGGCTGCCTCCGGGCGGCAGCGCCCAGTAGGCGACGCGCAGTCCGTGGGGCGAGACGCTCGGCTGGATGGCGTCGAGATTCCCGGACAGCTTGCGCGTCTTGCCGCTGCCGAGGTCGACTGCCCAGATCTCGCTCTTTCCCGTGCGGCCGTAGGGCCCGGCGACGAGCTCGGTGGAATAGACGATCTCCCGCCCGTCTGGCGACCACGTGGGGTTGCTCCCGACGCTGCCCAGGCGGCGTGAGTTCTCGCCCGTGGCGCCCATGACGAAGAGCCCGCCCTCGCCGCACTGGGCGCCGTACGCGATGAGCGTCCCGTCCGGCGAGAACGCGGGCGAGTAGCTTTCGCGATCGCAGTCTGGCGTCAGGTCGATCGGATTGCGGCCGCCGGCGCGCTGGATCCAGATGTCCGGCTTGCTGCCGGAGCGATGGACGAACGCGAGCGTCTGCCCGTCCGGAGAGAGTGAGGGCGAGCTCTCGGCGCCCGGCATGTTCGTGAGCCTGCGGTACGTCGCGCCCGAACCGGCCGCGCCGCCGGCTCCGAGCCGGCCGTGGAGAAAGAAGTAGGCGAGCGTCACTCCCGCGAGGGCGCCGAGCGCGATCAGAAGAGCCGGCATGAGTCGCACACGCCGCCGGCCGGGCGTGACGGCGACATGCCCGGACGTGCTCGAGAGCGCCTCGATGTCGAAGGCGAGGTCGTGGGCGGAGTGGAACCGCTGCTCGGGATTCTTCTCGAGGCAGTGGCGCACGATGCGCTCGAGTCCGGGAGAGATGACCTGGTTGGTGACGGAGAGGTCCGGCGGATCTTCTTTCAGGATCGCGGCCATCGTCTCGCCGGCCGAGTCGGCGTGGAACGCGCGCTTGCCCGAGAGCATCTCGTAGAAGATGGCCCCGAAGGAGAAGATGTCCGAGCGCGCGTCGGCGGGCTTGCCCTTGATCTGCTCGGGCGACATATAGCCGAGCGTGCCCA
>JANMPW010000735.1:0-7501 GCA_031370065.1 Acidobacteriota bacterium | reverse complement strand
CCGCCCGGACGTGAGGACCGCCCGGTCGAACTCCACCGCCAAGGCCTTGCGGAGCATCGTGATCGAAACCACGAGGCGCAGGCGTGCCTGGCCTCGAATCACCACTCCGGAATATCCCTGGAAGGGGCCTTCCGTGATGCGCACGGCGTCTCCGGGCTGAAACTCCTCGTAGGGAACGAGCCGCGCCCCGGACTGCTGCAGAAGCCGGAGCTCCGCCAGCTCCCGCTGCAGGAGCCGCTGGTCGGAAACGTTCAGGATACCGACGAGCAGTCGGCTCTGGAGCGCGGCCTGCCGATCCGCGGCGGATCCGCGCAGAAAGACATATCCCGGGAAGAGCGGGAGGTAGGAGGCCAGGTTCCGGCCTTCGCGCCGGATCCGCTTCTCCTGCTGCGGGACGTAGAACGGGATCCCGAGGGGAAGCAGATAGCGGGCGAGCGCCTTCTCCTGTCGACTCCGCGTGTGCGCGACCCACCAGGGAAACTCCGCTTCAGAAAGCTCGAAGAGATTTGAGTGAGAAATCTCCACCTCTCGCTTCAAGAGCGGCATCGTTGGCCTTCCCGTTCTGCCCGGCGGGCGACGCGATACGTTGACTTATGAAGGCGGAATCATAGCATGGACGTGGTGCGCCAACCAGCGGCAGCGCAAGGAAATAGCGCTCTTTCGACCGGCTCGCGGAAGGGGCGAGGCGGGCAGCGTTGCGCCCCACTTCCTCTCACGCCCCGGAAATGACGCCCCTGCCGGGCGGCGCCTCCAGCTCGTCTTGACCGAGCGGCTCTTTCGACTCGGATCCTTTGATCGCGACCGGCTTCTCTCCGTAGTTGAGGTAACGGTACTCGTAGTAGTCCGCCTCGAGCTTCCGGCCATTCAAGAGAACGCCCAGGATAGGAATCCCGCCGCGCAGCAGTTTGTCGCGGACCCGTCTGACCTGATCGCGCGGGGTGACTCCTGCCCGGACGCAGAGGACGACGCCGTCGGTATGTTGCCCGAACACGAGCACATCGGAGGTGGCCAGAACCGGAGGCGTGTCGATCACGACGTGATCGAAATTGGCCGCCGCGAGCTCGAGAAACTGTCGCATGTTTTCCGACGACAGGAGCGCCGACGGATTCGGTGTCTCCGGGCCGGCCGGCACGACGAACACCCCGGGGACGCTCGTTTTGACGATGACCCGGGACGGCTCGACGCCTTCGGCCAGAATGGAGACGAGCCCGGCTTGATTCGAAACGCCGAACAACTCGTGAACCCTGGACCGGTGGAGGTCGGCGTCGACGACGAGGACCCGCCGGCCGAGCTGCGCGAGAACGACCGCCAGGTTTACGGCCGTCGCCGTCTTACCTTCCTGGGGCAGCACGGAGGTGATCGCGACGAGCTTGACGCCGCCGGCTCGGGAAAAGAGCAGCGCGGTGCGAAAGGCGCGATAGGCCTCTGCGAGCGCCGAACGAGGGGCTTGATGCGGCATGAGCTCGACCCCGGCTGTCCTGGCCGCGTCGCCCGAGAGGGTCTCGGCTTCCTGGCGCTTTCGCGCGCCTCGCAGCTTGCGGACGTTGCCCACGAGAGGAATGGCCCCGAGCGCCGGGAGCTGCAAATACCGCTCGACTTGCTCCGCGGACTGGAGGGTGCGATCGAGATACGAGAGGAGAAAGGCCAGACCGAGTCCCAGCCCGGAGCCCAGCACCAGAACGATCGCCATGTTCTTCGGAACCGAAGGACTGAATGGCCGGCCGGGCCTCAGGGCGCGATCGACGATTCGAATGTTGGTCACCTGCTCTTCGCGCAGGCGAGAAAGAACCTCGGCTTCCCCTTGCTCCCTGAGCAATGTGTTGAGGAGAGCCCTCTTCGTGTCGATCTCGACGCGCAGGTTGTTGTACTCGGAGGAGTTCGCCGTCTGATTGAGCGCCTCTGACTGCTTCGAGCGCATCATCGACTGCATGCTCGTCTCCCGCCGGAGCGCCGTCAAATACTCGCTGCGGGCGGCCTCTCGCACCTTGTTCGCCGTCTCCCGGATTGCGGTGGCGATCCGCACATTGCCCTCTTCCACCTGTTTCTTGAGCTGCTGCATCGCCGGCCACTCCGGCTTGTAGAGAGTGAGCTTATCGGCGTAATCGCGCTCGAGGCGGGATTGATCGGCCTTCAGTTGCGAAAAACTGCCACCCGACGCGCTCTCCGCGACGGTCTCGGCAGATGTCCGCTGGAGCTCCTGATAACGCGCCTCTTTCGCTACCCGATCCGCGACGGTCACGGCGTAGTCGTCGTTGAACGCTCCGAGTCTTTCCCCCGTGGGGTTCGTCTTCGTATCCACCGCCAGGATGTCTTTCTGGCGCGCGTAGATGAGAAGCGCCTTTTCCTTTTCGTCGATATCGCGTTTGGCTTGCTCGATCTGCGTCGCCAGGAATTGAGCGGACTGTGCGATCTGCCGGAACCGCGATTCGATGTTCCACTCGATGTAGGCGTCCGCGATGGCGTTGGCGACATCCGCCGCGAGCTTTCGGGAGGGAGATTCGTACGACACCTGCACGAGGCTCGTTGCCTTGACGATCACCGCGTCGGCATCCTCTCGAATCGCCAAAGCGGCGCGGGAGATCTCTCGGGGCGAAGGTTGCCGCGGGGCCTTCTTCTTGTCGAGCGAGGGGGTCCCTGGGGCGTCGGGCTCGAGGTCCGGATGGGCCGCGAGGAACTCTGGATTGGACAGGAGATCGAGCTTCCGCACGACACGCTCGGCGACGTCGCGGCTCTGCAGGAGCTCGATCTGGCTGGGAAGGAAATCCGTGATGCCATCGATGGGAACGGATCCGGAGAGGCCTACGGGGTTGCTGGACTGGCGGACGATGTCGACAACGGTGTTTGCCCGGTACTTGGGCGTCGCCAGGAACGTCACGAGGGCTCCCGCGACGAGGGCGGCGGCCACGCAGGCGACGACGAGCCGCCGATATTTGACGACGACCGCCCAATACTCGGAGAGATGGGCTTCGGAATCCGACGACTCCCGACCGGGACCTTCTTCGAAAGAATCGATGGGTTCAGTCATCAGAAGAAAGACTCCTAGACGACGACGACGTCGTTGGGCTCGATGGTGGGATCGGGGTCTCGTCCGGAAACGATTCGCTTGAAGTCGACGGCCTTCTCGACGTCTCGCCCGTCTTCCCCCCGATGCTTGATGCGAATGGTCTTGGATGCACGATCCGTCAGACCCCCCGCCTTCGCGATCACGGAGAGGAGACTCAGCCGGTCGTCGCTATCGAACTGGAGCGCGCCGGGGGTCTTGACTTGGCCGAGACAAAAGACGGTCAGGGTCTTGCGGGGCGGAATGTTGATCACATCGCCCGGAAGAATCGGGATGTTGCCGACCTGCGTCGTGCCCTGAAAGAGCTCCTCGGTGCCGATCTCGAGGGCGTCGGAAAGTCCGTTGTCCGCCCGACGGAGGACCAGGATTTTCCCGCCGGCTCCGGAGGTGAGGCCGCCGGCGGCGGTGATGGCCTTGATCAGAGTCCATCGCCCCGAGATCGAGAGCGAGCCGGGCTTCTGAACGGCCCCGAGGACGGAGACAGGCTTGTTCGTGAACTCCTTGACGACGATGGAGACGTTCGCCCGATTGACGTACTTGGCCCTGAGCATTTGCTCGACCCGGTCTCGAATCTCGGGCGCCGTGAGCCCCGCCACGGGAATCGCACCAAGAAGGGGAAGCTCCAGAGTACCGCCCTCGGATACGCGCCGCTCCACGTTGAGCTCGGGCACCTCGAGAACTCGGATCTCCAGGAGATCCTTCGCGCCGATCTGGTAGTCGCTTCCCGAAATCTGCCCCGAGGCGCTCGAGGAGCCGACAACGAGAACGAGAACGAAGCCCGCGAGCGTGGTCAGGCGACTGGTCATCGCAAGAATTCCCCTGAAAACGTCAAGAATGTCGAGACCTGGACGACCGAGTAGTCGGTCGTCGGGATGTTCGAGTCGTTCTTTTTCTGCGACACGAGCGCCGTCAGAGTCAGCCGCCGAAGCAGGATCACGGAAGCCCCTCCTCCATAGCTGACCAGCTTGTCCTTCCTTTTGATAGCGCTTCCTTGGAACGCCACCGGGATCGGGTAGCGACTCTCGCTGGTTTCGGCGAATGCCTTCAGCAGCACTCGGGAAAGGACTTGAATGTTCAGCCCGCCGCCGATCTGGTTCGAAAAGTAGTAAGGATTCACGGTGTCGGAACTGTAGGCCACGTGTCTCCGGCCGTACCCCTTCGCCTCCAGCCAGGGTGTCACGAAATACGAAACGAAGAACGAGCCGACTCCGGTCGAGTAGCTCGGAAACGAGGACCCCTGATAGGGCCGCCCCTCGCGATAGCCCCCGACGAGGTTGAGGAACAGTCGCGGCCGGTTGTAGCCGATTCCCAGAAGGTACGCGAGGCCCGTGTTGTTGCGTTCCTCCGGGGTCAGCACGAAGTGCGACGTCGTGTACTGGACTTCTGGCGCAATGTCCCACCCGGACCCGAGCGCGTAACGGAATCCTCCCTCGACCGCGTCGTCCGTCCGGTTGTACCGCGCGACATCGAACCCGGTCGGGAGCGGAACTTCTTTTTGCGTTTCACGAACCTGCCGCTCCTCCCCACCGGCAAAAAAAGCGAGGCGCGAGGTCAAATCGACGTCGACTCGCCCATAGCCGCGAATGACCTTTGCAAGAGACGGCGTCGGTTGTTCCGTGTGTATCGTGACGCTCTCTGAACCGCGGGCGCCGATCTCGAACGACAGCCGATTGAAATAGCCCGCGATCGAAGCTCCCGCCGTGCCGGCGAAGTGGCTCAAGTCGGAATGGCTCGCGTACCACGTGTAGCCCGGATAGGCGTCGCCGAGAAAGAAGACTTTCGACCCGAAGGGCAGGATCAGTTTGGTGCCGACGTTGACCGTCGCGGTCCAATCGCCCACCGGATTCTGGGGGTGTCCGAAGACGTTGCTGTTGTAACCTGCGTTGGAGACCTCGAATCCGGGGAGGAACCGCACCGGCCCCAGGTGAAATCGGCTGCGTTGCATGTCGAGGTCGAGTTGCTCTTTAGCCGCAATCGTTCGCGTGCGAGGCACGTCGTCCGAGGCGAGCTGCGCTCGGGCCGAGCCGGAACCGAGAGCGATCGCCGCGGCAAGCGCGGCGCAGAGCCGCATCGCTCCGCGTTGACCGACGGCGAAGGCCCCTCTCGCCCGCGGCATCGGCCTACCGCCGCTCCAGAATCTTCTTCGAGTACTCATCCACGAGCGGCCCGGACACTCTCGGCATCGCGCGCTCGAGATAGCCGCGGGCTTCCTTCGGATGGCCCGATTCGTAAAACACGACGGCCGCGTAGAACATCGAAGGCGCTTCGGTATCCACGAAAGGCTCGACGAGCGCGATCTGCGCCATCCCGGTCGGATAGGAGCGGGACAGGCATGCCGCCTCGAGCAGCGCCAGTCGCAGGTCGCGGTTGCCCGGGTCGGCCTTCACCGCGTCGTTCAGAATCTTCTCGGCGTCGCCGGCCTTGCCCGTGGAAACGAGGCGGCGACTTTCCGCGAGCGTGGCGCGGCTCCGGGCCGCCGCGTCGGCCGGGGACGGATCGGCCGATTTCTTCGCTAGGGCGGTCGGGGTCGTCGTCGCGCTGGCGGTCGTCCCAGCGGAAGTCGCCGGATTGCCCGGCTTCGCGGCGGGCTTCGCCGCGGCCGCGGCCTGTTTGGTTCGACGTTGCTGTTCGGACGTCCACTTGCGCTGAGCCAGGGCCACGTCTGTCCGGCCCGCGAGACCTTCCGGTATGCGCTTTCCGGCATCCTCTGCGCCGGCCCACTCGCTCGTCTCGACGAGGCAGACGAACTTCTCGGCGTAGAGCTCGGGCCGCTTGTCGAGCTCGCCCGGCGGCAATGCCGCCAGGTCCTTCAAGGCGTCGGCGTACTCGCCTCTGGCCACACGCGCTCGCGCCCGCAGGGCGAGCGCGTCGGGGTTGCCCGCTTCGAGCGCCAGCGCCCTGCCCGCCCAGCGTTCCGCGCCCTTCGCATCCCCCTGCTCCAGGGCTTCCCGCGCGAGGGCGAGAGGCCACCTCACGGAGGCGGGTTCGCGCCTGGCTGCCGCCTCGAGCGCCTTTTTTCGTTCGGCGGGAGGGAGTTTGGCGATCTTCTGCTCCTCGGTCTCGACCAGCACCGCAAGAGAAGGGATCGAGAGCAGCGTCGCCTCAGGCACGCGACGCAGAAGCAGCGCCCGAAAGTCGGTTCGGATCTCGGGCTGCAGGCTCGCCTGCGGATACGACGGAAAGCGGCGCTCGACCTCGAGAAACCGAAGAATCGTGGCGTCGGCGTCGGCGGCCTTGCCCGCCGCCGTCTGCGCCAGTGCCAGCCATACCAGGCATTCCGACAGGGACGCCGGCTTATCCAGGTAGCCAAACGCGGCCACGCGAAACTGGCCGATCGCTTCGAGATACTTCTTTCCGCCGTACAGATCCTGCCCCGACCTGAGACGCGCCTGGTTGAAATCCTCTTCGGACGACCCGGTCGCCGCGAACGCCGGCCCGGCAGCCAACAGTGCGAGTAGGATGGTCGCGTGGAGTTTCCTCATCGATGGACCATCCGGGCGCGGGAGGCCTCGTCTCCGTCTGAGGCCGACACGTCGGCTTTCCTCATCCTTTTTGCGTTCATGCTTTCGGCTCCACGGCTCGCCGGCGCTTCCCTGCCGGCCGCGTCGGCCGACGGTATGGCGATGTCGAGGGGAGGCCTTCTCTTCCCGGCTCTCGCGTTCGCCCTCGCCGCTATGGCGTTCTCTTCCCGATCGTCCTTTCGTTTCGTCGGCCCGCTCGCTATGCCGATTTCGCCGCCGAAACCGGCTCCTGAAAAAATTGCCCTTGTGAACCATCAAACTTACCACGAAACCATTGAAATTCTGAGGCTTTACGGAAAGACGGCGCCCGGGCGAGCAGGGATTTCCATCGTGTGTTCCCGGGCGCGCCGGTTGATTCCGGCCACGCTCTTCGGGGTTCCGGGGCTCGCGTGGGCTGCATGGAACGCACCTGCGCGGCCTCGCTGAGCGATCGAGCTCGATCCAGGCCCTCTGGAAATGAGCAGCCCCTTGCCGAGGAGCGTGCCGCTCGACGGCGCCGCACTGGCGAAGGCGATCTGCGGGCGCGCACGCGAGGCGGCGGCCGAGATCGCCAGGCATGGCGGCCCGCCCTTCCTCCGAGTGCTCCTCGTTGGCGAGAATCCGGCATCCCAGGCATACGTGGCCTCCAAGGCGAGGGCGGCGACGGAGGCGGGAATTCGGGCGGAGACGCTTCGCCTGGCAGTCGATATCTCGCCGGGGGCACTGTTAGAGGAAGTCGCCCGCGCCAGCCGCGACCCCGAGGTCGACGGCATCCTCCTTCAGCTGCCGCTGCCGCCGGGCCACGATCCGGCGCGCGTGCTCGACTCGATCCATCCGTTGAAGGACGTCGACGGCTTTCATCCGGAAAACGTCGGGCTCCTGCATCAGGGGCGGCCGCGCTTCGTGCCCTGCACGCCGGCCGGCATCATCGAGCTCCTCG
>JANMPW010000732.1:0-3459 GCA_031370065.1 Acidobacteriota bacterium | reverse complement strand
TCCAGAACATCGACGCCGTCTTTCCGCTGGGCGTGATGACGGCGGTGACCGGCGTTTAGGGCTCCTGAAAATCCACCCTGGACAACGACATCCTCTATCGGGCGCTCGCGCGCGCGCTCCACGGCGCGTCCGAGAAGCCGGGAGCGCACGACAAGGTCGAGGGGATTTTCGAGATCGACAAGGTCATCAACATCGATCAGGCGCCGATCGGCCGCACGCCGCGCTCGAACCCTGCCACCTACACGAACGTCTTCAATCCCATCCGCGAGCTCATGTCGCGCACGCCGGAGGCGCGGGCACGCGGCTACCTGCCGGGCCGGTTCTCGTTCAACGTGAAGGGCGGCCGCTGCGAGGCGTGTGCGGGCGACGGGCAGATCAAGATCGAGATGCACTTCCTGCCGGACATCTACGTGACCTGCGACGTTTGCGGCGGCAAGCGCTACAACCGGGAGACGCTGCAGGTCCACTTCAAGGGCAAGTCCATTGCGGACATTCTGGCGATGACGGCCGAGCAGGCGCTCGAGGTGTTCGCCAACGTCCCCCCCGTCGCGAACATCTGCCGTACACTCGTGCAGGTGGGCCTCGGTTACATCCAGCTCGGCCAGTCCTCGACGACGCTCTCGGGCGGCGAGGCGCAGCGCGTCAAGCTCGCCCGCGAGCTCGCGCGTCGCTCGACGGGCCGGACGCTCTACCTGCTCGACGAGCCGACGACGGGCCTTCACTTCGACGACATCCACAAGCTGCTCGGCGTTCTGCAGTCGCTCACCGAGAAGGGCAACACCGTCGTCGTGATCGAGCACAACCTGGAAGTCATCCGCACCGCGGACCGCGTCATCGACCTCGGACCGGAAGGTGGCGCGGGTGGCGGGAAGATCGTCGCCGAAGGGACCCCGGAGGAAGTGGCGGAGGTCCGGGCGTCACACACGGGGCAGTTCCTGCACCGAATGCTCGGCGGGAAGCGCCGGAGAGCGCGGGCATGAGGGCGTCGAGGCTGGCCGCGGCAGCCGCGTCTTTCGTCGTCGCCGCGTTTCTGGGCGCGCAGGCTGTCCCCGCCCCGACGGTGCCTCCGAAGGCCGCGCCGAAGACCGCCAGGGCGCCGCTCGACTTCTCCGGCGTGTGGGAGATCGATCTGAAAGAAAGCAAAGGCGTCTCGAAGAACATGGAGAAGGCGGTCATCTCGATCCGCCAGAACGGCGACCGCATCTGGATCGAGCCGATCGAGCAGCGGAGGCCGTGGCTCGTTGCCGACGAAATCATCGTGGATGGGAAGCTCTACGAGAAGGCCATCGGCGGAGGGCGGAAAGGGTCCGTCCAGGCGGACTGGGGCAAGGAAAAGAAGTCCCTCTGGATTCAGACTGCCGCGGGAACCGACGTCAATCCCGACTCGGGATGGACGCGTTCGGTCTGGGAGCTTCGGGACGGCGGCAAAACCTGGACGCGGCGGACGTGGACCTTTCAGAAGGACGAGACGCGCGAGTCGTTGCTGGTGTTCCGGAAGAGAAAGGGCAAGAAGCCGTAGGGCACCCCACACCCCAACCCTCTCCCGCCGGGAGAGGGAGTTTTCAGTTTTCCCCCGCCCCCCGGCCCGACCACTGAAGGCAGACCCCCAGTAGTAAGGAACGCCGTCGTAGATCAGCCTGCTCGCGCCGGAAAGGGTGAACACGGCCCCTCGCGGGAAGCCGGTGCGCGCAGAGCGGGGCATTGCTCCAAGGATATGGAGCTTTCCGCTAGACTGCGCCCCGCATGATGCGAAACACGCAACCCGAGCCGTGGCGGGTCAAGGTGGTCGAGCCGATCCGCCGCATCGACCGGGCCGCGCGCGAGGAGTGCCTGCGCCGCGCGGGATACAACGTCTTCGGGCTCGCCGCCGAGGACATCTACATCGACCTGCTGACCGATTCCGGGACCTCCGCGATGTCCGACGCCCAGTGGGGCGGCCTCATGCGCGGCGACGAGTCCTACGCCGGCGGCCGCAACTACTACCATTTCGAGGAGACGATCCGCTCCATTTTCGGCCTGCCGCACGTCATCCCCACGCACCAGGGGCGCGTGGCGGAGAACTTGCTCTTCTCGACGGTGCTCGAGCGCGGCCAGATCGTCCCGAACAACACGCACTTCGACACGACGCGCGCCAACGTCGAGGCCAACGGCGGCGTCGCGCTCGACCTCGTGATCCCCGAGGGCAAGGAGGCGCGCGTCCGACACCCGTTCAAGGGGAACATGGACCTTGGCAAGCTCGAGAAGTGCCTCGCGGAGAACCGCGGCAAGGTGCCGCTCGTGATGCTGACGCTGACGAACAATTCGGGAGGCGGCCAGCCGGTCTCGCTCGAGAACGTGCGCGGCACGAGCGAGGTCTGCCGCCGCTTCGGCGTGCCGCTCATCATCGACGCGTGCCGCTTTGCCGAGAACGCGTGGTTCATCAAGCAGCGCGAGAAGGGCCAGGAGAACCGCAGCGTCGCCGACATCGTGCGCGAGGTGTTCTCGCTCTCCGACGGCTGCACCATGAGCGCGAAGAAGGACGGCCTCGCCAACATCGGGGGCTTCCTGGCGCTGCGCAACGAGACTTGGGTGGAGCGGCTCAAGAACAAGCTCATCCTCATCGAGGGGTTCCCCACGTATGGAGGCCTCGCGGGCCGCGACCTCGAGGCGATCGCCATCGGGTTGCAGGAAGTGCTGCGCGAGGACTACCTCGCCTTTCGCGTCGGGCAGGTGACGTCCTTTGGCGAGGCGCTCGCCGCCGCGGGCGTGCCCGTCGTCGAGCCGATCGGCGGCCACGCGGTCTATATCGACGGGCGCGCGTTCGCTCCGCACCTGCCGCCCGAGCACTACCCGGCCGAGGCGCTGACCATCGCGCTATACCTCGAGGGCGGGATCCGCGCCGTCGAGATCGGGGGTGTGATGTTCGGCAAGCCGGACCCGGAGCGTCCCGGCCGCGAGCAGCTGCCGGACCTGGACCTCGTGCGCCTGGCCGTGCCGCGCCGCGTGTACACGAACACGCACCTCGAGTACGTGGCCGAGGTCACGGCGAGGCTGCGCGCCGAGCCCGCCGCCCTGCGCGGCGTGCGTATCGTCAAGCAGGCGCCGTTGCTGCGCCATTTCACGGCGCAGTTCGAGCTCCTGTGACGGGAGACGGGCCGCGCTACAATTTGGGTTCGCCGTGATCACCGGATTCAACACAGACGTCAAGCACAAGAACCGCGTCTTCCATATCCAGACCGAGGACAAGGGAGAGGCGAACCCGTGCGTCGAGTCGCTGGTCTACGTCGGCGGCGAGATCCTCGCGACGAAGCGGACTTCGTACGCCGTGGTCGTCCAGCCCGGGCGCGACGACCCCGCGGTGCAGGACCTCATGGAGCAGCAGCATCGCACGATGATCGCGGCGATCCAGCGCGGCCGCTTCGACGGCCCCAACGGTGGCATCCAGATTCCGGAAGGCATGACGGGTACCGCGCCTCCAGC
>JANMPW010000707.1:0-3829 GCA_031370065.1 Acidobacteriota bacterium | reverse complement strand
GCTGGAGTTCGATCGCCCGGCGCCAGGCGGCTTCCATCGCCGCCCACCTTCTTTCAATCCAGGCCACGAAAGCCTCGACATGGAGGCCCTCGGCGGACTCTCCCTGCAATCGTGTCGCGGTGGCTAGCGCATTTCTCGCAGTGGCGCAAGCGTCGCGTGCGGGGATCAGGCCGACGACGGACGCGAGGACGGTGATCTCCGCAAGGCCCGTCCACGAAGGCGCATGAGACGGATCGAGGCGGATGGCCTCCTCGAAGGCGCGAAGGGCCCCAGCGTGGTCCTCCTTGCCCCGAAGGTGCCGCCCCTTCAGATAGCTGCGGTAGGCCTCGAGGTTCGTGGGCTGCGGCCGGGCAGGAATCGCGTGCTCCCCCGAGGAGAGGCGGGCCTTGACGGCGTCAACGACACCCCTGGCGATCTCATCCTGGACGGCGAAGACGTCCTCGGCCTTGCGGTCGAAGCGCTCCGACCAGAGCTGGAAGCCGCTGGCGACGTCGGTCAGTTGCGCGGTGACTCGAAGCCGGTCGCCCGAGGTCCGAACGCTGCCCTCGAGGACCTGCCCCACGGAAAGCAGCTTGCCGATGGCAGGCAAGGCCGCCCCCTGGCGCCGGGCCTGAAACGTCGAGGTCCGCGACGCGACACGGATGCCGTCGATGCGCACGAGCGCGTTCATGATCTCCTCGGCCATCCCCTCGCAGAGATACTCCTGGTCCTTCGCTGCGCTCATGTCGGTGAACGGAAGGACCGCGATCGCGACGGCGGCAGCGGTCTTCGGAGCGGGATCGGCTCCCTTCGGCGCCGGCAAGTCCACCCCCGCCTTGCGCAAGCCGTCGACGACGCGCTCCACGTACTCGGGATCCCACCACTTCTGGATGTCCTTGCGGACGGTGGCGGCGAACTCTGGCCGCACTTTGAGCAAGTCCTGCACGGCTCTGGTGGCCGCACCACGTTCGCCGAGCTGCCCGTACGCGGCGGCCAACGCCGCGTGCATGAACCAGTGGCCCGGTAGATTGACTTTGAGCGCGAACCCGAGTGCGCTGCGGTCGTCGCCCTGGCGATAGGCGTTGTAGAAGTCGGCAAACCAGTACCATCCGGGATGGTGGGGATTGAGGTGCTTGGCGCGCTCGGCCAGCGCGAGGCCGCGCTCCCAATCGCCCGCATAGGTCAGCAACTCACCGAGAAAAGCGATGGAGTTGCCGTCGGAAAGGTTGAGCGCGAGGGCGCGCTCCGCCGCAATACGGAAGCTCTGGAACTCCTTTTGGAAGAAGAGCGCCTGCGCGAGACTGAAATGGGCCAGATGGTTGGACGGCGCAGCCTCGACGGCACGCCGCGCGGCAGTCGCCCCGCTCGTCAGGGAATCCGCCTGAAGGTGGAATCCCTGCGCGTACTCCTGGACGCACAGTAACGCCAGCATGGCCCACGCATCGGCGTAAGCCGGCGCCTTCCGCACCGCCAATTCCAGGCCAGATCGCGCAGCGGCAAGCTCTTCGGCGGTGACCCGATCAAAGTAGCCGAAGCTGCGCACCACCGCCTCGTAGGGGCTCAACTGTTCGGGAGGGCGGCCGCGCACGGCCTCGCTCATGCTCCGGGGCAGGACCCCGTGAATGTCGGCAACCGTCGCAACGATCCGGGGGACCAGATCGTCCTGTAATTCGAACACCGCGTCCGGGCTGAAAGTCCGCTCGTAGTTCTCGGCCCAGAGATGAGCGCCGGAGACCGCATCCACGAGCTGCACCGCCAGGCGCAGCTTTGCCCCCGCCTGCCGCAGATGGCCTTCCATCACGTAGGCAGCGCCAAGCTCCTTGCCCACGAGCCGCAGATCGGTCGCCTGGTCCGTGTAGCGCAGCGTCGAGCCGCGTGCGATCACACGAAGGTAGGAGAAACGCGACAGGCCCGTGACGACGTCTTCGGTGAGCCCCTCCGCCAGGGCGGCGAGATCCGCGTTAGAGCCGCTGTACCGGAAAGGCAGTACCGCGACCCAGAAGCCCTCGTCAGCCCGGACCGCTCCCGCGTCCGTACCCGACTTTGCCCGATCTGCTTTTGCCGCGACCGTCCCGCTCCGCCTCGGCGGGTCGGACGAGTCATCGGTCTCGGGAATCGAGAGTCCCGCTTTGCGCAACCCTTCGAGTATGGTGTCCATGAGGCCGCTCGCGAAGTGCCAGCTCCCGATGTTCGAGCGAGCGTGCGCCGCAAACTCGGGATCGAGCGCCAGTAGATCCCGGACCGCGGCTTGCGCTTCGGCGCGCCGGCCGAGGTGACCGCAGGCCGACGCCACTACGAGATAGGGCCAAAAGAGTCCGGGGATGTCCACCCGGTTGGCGCGCTCGAGGGCCTGCTCGTACTCGCCCTTGTGGAAGTGCTCCCAGAGGGGAGCGAAATGCATCCACCCCGCGTGATTGGCATTGAGCTCCATCGCGCGGCGCACGATCGCGGTGCCTCGCTCGAATTCGCCGGTGTGCACGATCTGCAATCCGAGGATTCCAACCGCATCGGTGTTGAGCGGATTGAGGGCCATCGCCCGCTCAGCCGCAGGACCGAAAGCCGCGAGGTCCTGGCGGAAGAAGTGCGTCTGCGCCAGCGAGACGAGCGCGAACTGGTTCGCCCGATCCAGCTCGACCGCGCGGCGAGCCGCGGCCAGCGCCCGATCGAGAGAGGTCGCGTCGCTGCGGAAGCCAAACGCGTATTCGTCGACGTAGATTTGCGCAAGGCAGGCCCAGAGGTCCGACTGGCGGCCGTCCCGCTCCACCGCGCGATCCAGCCGGCTCTTGAGCTCCGCATGGGCCGAGGGCGTGATCTGCTCGCGGTAGGCGAAATACTGAAACTGCCACTCCACGGGCGTGAGATGGACATCGTCTTTCTGCCGGATCGCCGACCGCATGGCATGCACGAGCACCCCGTAGCTATCGGCGACGGTCGCGACGATGCGGGCGGCGACGTCGTCCTGTGCCTCGAACACGCTCGACGTCTGGAGGTCCCGAGCGTAGGTTTCGGACCAGAGCTGCGCTCCCGTCTGGGCGTCGACGAGCTGGGCGCTCACGCGAATGGAGGAACCCCCCTCGCGGATACTCCCCTCCAGAACGTAACGCGCGCCGAGTCTCGCGGCCAGGGCCCGCTCGTCTCCGGCAACTCCCTTCAGGCGAGCCGCCGAGGCGCTCGCGACGACGGAGAGATACCGAAACCGCGAAAGGCCGGTCGCGATCTCTTCGGAGAGCCCGTCGGCCAGGGCCGCGAGATCGGCGTTGGCGCCGCCGTACTGGAAGGGTAGCACCGCGACCCACAATCCCGCCGAACCGATCGGCGGGGCGATTCCTCGCGCGCTGCTCGTGGCGGGCGGCGAGGGCTCCTCCGAGAGGTTGAACGCGATGTCTCTGGCGGACTGGAACCGATGCTCCCGGTCCTTCTCCAGGCAATGCTTGACGATACGGTCGAGAGCCGGGGAAACGTTCCGCCCCGACTCCGACAGCTCCGGCGGCTCGTCTCGCATGATCGCCGCCATCGTCTCGGCGTTCGTGTCTCGCTTGAACGCCTTCTTGCCCGAAAGCAGCTCGTAGAGGATCGTCCCGAACGAGAAGATGTCCGAGCGGTGATCGACCGGGAATCCTTTCACCTGCTCGGGCGACATGTAGCCCGCAGTCCCCATGACCGTCCCGGGCTCCGTGTGGCCCGAGCCCGTTGGCGCGCTCGTCTCCTCGCCAGGAGCGACGGCCTCGACTCGCTTCGCCAGGCCGAAGTCGAGGATCTTGAGATGGCCGTCTCTCGAGACGAAGAGGTTCTCCGGCTTCAGATCCCGGTGGACGATGCCCTTCTCATGAGCGGCGGAGAGGCCCTTCGC
>JANMPW010000662.1:0-1793 GCA_031370065.1 Acidobacteriota bacterium | reverse complement strand
GCGAAGGTGGACGCCCGGCACGAATGCATCGGGGCCCGCGGAGAGGCGGTAGACGCCGAAGCCCGCGTCGCCGATCAGGAGCAAGACGCAGAAGAGGACGAAGCGGCGCGCGCCGCGATGGCGGCGACCGGCACCGATAAGGGCGACCGGCGCGGCGAAAATCAGAAACGCGGCGAGCGTCAGGCCCCAGATGCCGACGAGGGCGGCCGACTGCATCATCAGCGGCGCCGGCGTCAGCGCGTACCCGAACGCGTTCCACGGAAAGCCGGTGAAGAGATGGCCGCGGAGCCACTCGGCAACCGCCATCGCGACGGCGAAAATGAGGATGCGTGGCCAGCCGTCGAACCAGAAGACGCGGGCAAGGGCCGCGCCAAACGCCCAGAAGAGAGCAAGGAGCGCTGGCAGGAGCGTGACCGCGACCGGCAACAGCCAGGCGAACTGCGGATCGACCAGGAAGGCCGCACCGATCCACCAGAGGCCGGCGATGAAAAAACCAAAACCGAAGGCAAAGCCGACGATCGCCGCCGGCATGATGCGGCGGAGCCAGCGCGCTTCGGTGTGAGGTTCAGCGCCGTCGATCAGCCAGACGAAGACCGGAATGGTCAGCCACAGGACCGGGACGACGTAGAACGGCGCGAAGGCTGCCGCCGACAGGGCGCCGGCAGCGAAGGCCACGGCGAAACGACGCCAGCCCCAGAGCACGATGATGGCGTTGGCGACGAACTGCACCTGGCGTCCCGCTCCCGAATCAGGCGGTCAAGGTCGGGGCGCGATGACTCCCGGTCAAGGGCTGCTTTTTTGCGTCAGGCGCCGGCGGTGGCTGGCGGCTGACGCGGACGGCGGCGTTGCTCCTGCGGGCGACGGTAAATGCGCAGGCGCTTGATCCGCCGCGGATCGGCGTCGAGAATCTCGAATTCGTAGCCCGACGGGGTGGCGATCAATTCGCCGCGCACCGGAATGCGGCCGATCAACCCGAAGATCAACCCGCCGACCGTGTCGACGTCTCCGCTCTCGCCGACAGCAAGGTTCTCGCCGATGGCGGCGGTCAACTCGTCGAGGTCGGCGCGGGCATCGGCAAGGTAGCCGCCCTTGCCGTCGGGCACGATCATCGGGCCGGAATCCTCATCGGACTCATCCTCGATGTCGCCGACGATCATCTCGACGGCGTCCTCAAGCGAGATCAGACCATCGGTGCCGCCGTACTCGTCGATGACGAGAGCCATCTGCATGCGGCTCGCCTGCATGTTGGGGAGGAGGACAGAGACCGGCATCGACGGCGGCACGAAGAGGATGTTGCGGACGAGGCTGGTCTCGGCGAGCGATTTCTTCAGATCGAGGCGCGCGAGATCGAAGCTCGCGGGCTGCCCCTCGCCCGGCGCGACGGTCGCGGCCTCGGTGACGTAGACCATCAGGTCCTTGATGTGAACGAGACCAACCGGATCGTCGAGCGAGTCGCGATAGACCGGCAGGCGCGAGTGGCCGGAGGCATGAAAGCGGGCGAAGAGGTCGCCCAGGCTGATGCCGATCTCGGCGGCCTCGATGTCGGCGCGTGGCACCATGACGTCATCAACACGAACTTCGCGGAGCCGGAGGATATTGGCGAGCATGGCCCGCTCTTCGGGTGAGAAGCCGGCGGCGACGTCTTCGTCGGCGAGCGCGAGGGCGAGATCCTCGCGGATCGAGCCCGGCCCCTTCAGCCCGACGATGGCGCGCAGGCGGTCGAGCCAGCTCTCGCCGGTCTCGCCGGCGGCCGCCGACGCCGGCGGCGTCTCGCTGTTCCTGTCACTTTCGCT
>JANMPW010000627.1:0-1659 GCA_031370065.1 Acidobacteriota bacterium | reverse complement strand
AGTGCGGCGGCCGGCTCTCGGGATCGGGCGTTCGGTGGCAGCGTCGGCGGCGTTCGGGAGGGACACGCTGGCCTCGGAAGGCGCGGGCCGAGGGGTCGATCGAAACGGGAGCGCGAAGATGTTTTTGTCGCGCCGCACGCGAGCCAGGGCGTACGCGCCGAAGGCGAGCAAGAGAAGGTTCGGCAGCCACATCGCGAGTCCGGGCGACATGCGGCCCTCGATGGCGCGTGCCTCGCCGGTGGCCAGGAGAGCGTAGTAGAGAAGGACGATCCCGATGGACACCGCGAACCCCGCCGCGCGGCCCCCGCGGCGGTTGACGATTCCGAGGGGGAGCCCGATCAGACCGAAGAAGAGGCAAGCGGCGGGGAGCGCGAATTTCTTGTGGACCTCGGTCAGGGCGAGTCTCCGGTCCTCCGGACGGCGCGTCCGGGCAGAGGCTCGCTCGAGGAGTTCGCGGAGGGTCTGTTCCCGGATCTGCTTCTCGGAGACGCCCAGCGTCGGCCCGTTGTCCTGCAGGACCATGCGCTGCCGGGAGAACGAGGTGACGTCGTACCGGAGCCCGTTCTCGGCGAGATGGTGCCGTTCGGCGTCCTCGATCCGGAGCCACAGGCGGCCCTGGTCCTCCTCGAGCTCGAGCCAGCCGCGCCGCGCGAGCGTCAGCTGGGCGCCCTCTGGGTTCGACCGGTCCGAGATGATCAGTCCGGTGAGCTCCCGGCGGTCGGTGGACGCCCCCTCCGCGTATACGCGGAGGCCGGCGATCTCCGGGCTGAAGACGCCGGGCTGGATTCTCTGGGCGAAGGCAAAGCTCGAGAGGCGAAGCTTCATGGCATACAGCAGGTGATTCGTGCGGGGAACGACCGCGAGCATCAGGACGAGCGTCACACCGGCGGTGGTCGCGGCGAGGGCTCCGATCGGGCGGTAGAGCACCAGGAGATCGACGCCCGAGGCTCGGAGGGCGGTCAGCTCGGAGTCGGCCGATAGGCGGCCAATCCCGATGAGGAGCCCGAGAAGGAACGCGACGGGCAGCGTAAGAACGACGATGTGCGGGAGCGAGAGGGCCAGGACGAGGCCGGCTTCGGCGAATGGGCGTTCGCTCTGGACGAGGAGCTCGGAGAACTGCACCAGTCCACGCACGGCCATGAACCCGGTGTAGGCGAGAAACCCCACGAGCGTCGGCCCGACCACTTCCAGAAAGACATATCGGTTCAATCGCGAAAGCACGACAGATGGTAGTCGCAAGGGCCGCATTTCGAGGCGAGAACCAGCGTCCGATAATATTTATTATGTTAAATCACAGGTGCTGGGAGCCAGAAATCATTAGGCGGTCGGCAAAGCCGTACCCGGGAGAATTTTCCTAGAAGGGCGGAAAGAGGCTCGACGAGCTAAGAGCGCGAGGTGGCCGGTGACCTGGCGACGCAGGCGCGTCGAGTGTCGGAGGTTGACCCGCCCCTCTTCACCTTCTAAGAAATCCCGTCCTCATTCTCTTTCTTTCTAGGAAGTCTTTTGCTTCGCTTTGGCTTTGGGTTTCACTAAGCGGCCCTGTGCCTCGAGGTCGATGTCCCCCGCCTCGATGCGGCGCGCGAGATCCCTGACAGCTTCGAGTATGTCGTCCTTCTTGTGAATGCGTTCAGAGATCCGAACTGAGGTCCGAGATCCAGA
>JANMPW010000620.1:0-2797 GCA_031370065.1 Acidobacteriota bacterium | reverse complement strand
CCGAAGTCAGCGCGTAGCCGAGGATGGGAAAGAGCGCCGTGTTCATCGGTGCCACGTCCACGTGCGTGTCCGGGGGCAGATCGGGTGCGACCCGCGCGATCGCCGCCTGGACCCGCTGTAACGCGATCTGCATGTCGGTGCCCCACTCGAAGTTCGCGGAGAGCTCCGTCGAGCCGCGGGACGTCGTAGAGCGCACCAGCCGAATGCCCGGAAGGGGGAGCAGGGCCTGTTCGAGCGGGCGCGTGACGCTCGGCATCATCCGCGCGGCCGGCTCGTGTCCGACGTCGGCGATGACCTTGATGACCGGAAAGGTGACCGAAGGGAAGATCGCCAGCGGCATGCCGGTCACGAGGAGGACGCCGGCGGCCGCGAGCAGGACGACGACCAGCATCAGGGCGAGGGCGCGGTCGTGGGCCCAGTGAACGAGGCTCACGGCCGCGTGGCGACCGCGGCGCCTTCGGGCAGTCCAACCTGGCCCGCGACGACGACGGACTGCCCTGCTGAGAGCAGCGGCGTGATGATCTCCGTTCCGGCCGCTGTGCGAAGCCCCGGGGTCACGTCGATCCAGTGCGCCCGGCCGTTCGCGACGATGGCGATGCGAGAGGACCCCGCGAGGTCGTCGCGAACGAGCGCGGCGTCGGGAACGACCACGGCGTTGCGATGCTCGGCCACGGTGATGCGCGCCGTCCCGAAAAGGCCCAGGGGCGGCACTGCGGAGAGGCCCCGGAGGTCCACGCGAACCGGAGCGGTGAAGTCGGCCGCGTTGGCGCCCGGCAGCACGTCGTGCACCGTTCCGGAAAAGCGAGCCGGTTGTCCGGGAACCTCGATGACGACGGACTGGCCGGGACGGACTCGCGCCAGGTCGCTCTGGGTCACGTCGACCAGGAACGCGATGGACGAGGCGTCGGCGATCGTCAGGATCTCCTGGTCGTCGGCCAGCCGGTCGCCGCGCGCGGCGGCATGCGCGAGGACCGTTCCGTCCGACGGCGCGGAAATCGGCGCGCGAACCAGGCCGCGCTCGGCGAGCACCAGGGCGCGGGCGGCATCCTGTTTCTCGGATTCGCTCTTCGCTTCCCGCGCCATCTGGCGCGCTCCGGCGAGCGCCGCTTCGCTGTCGCGGGACACGATCGTCCCGATCGGATCCCCGTGCCGCACGCGATCCCCGTCACCGACCGAAAACTCGGTCAACGTTCCGGCAAACGGAGCGCGGACCTTCTGTTGCGCCAGCGCAGCGGTCCGGCCGGGGCCCGAGACGATGTCCGCGAGGGTCGCGCGCGACGCGGGAGCAACGCGGACCGGGATCGCGGCGGTCGGAGGGGAGGGTGGCGGCGCCTCGGGGGCCGCCTTGTTCCGGCAGCCGGCGAGCGGCAGGGCGAGCAACAGGAGCAGTCTCTTCATGGCGTGCTCCAGCGCAGGACGACGGCTTCGGCGACGCGATAGCGCGCGATGGCGTCGCTGCGGCGAACGGCCGCCTCCACGGCGGCGGAATGCGCTTCGAGAACCTCGAGTGCGGTGGCGGCGCCCCCGCGGTAGCGGCTTTGTGCGTCGAGGTACGAGTCGCGCGCATCGGGAACGGCGCGGGACAGGATCGAGATCTGCTTATAGAGATGGCCGAGCGCCGCGTACGCCTTTTCCCAGGCGAGTCGCGCATCCCGCCGCCCGACCTCGAGCTGGAGGCGCGACCGCTGGAGCCCGAGGCTCGCCTGGGCGATCCGCGCGCGCGCGGCGCCCGGATCCCAGATGTTCCAGACAAACACGAGGGCGAAGGAGTACCCCGCGTCCCGCCAGAAGCGGTCCCAGAAGTGCGCGCCCAGGTGTGTCGTGTCGTCGGTCCAGAAACCCGCGTCGGCAGAGAAGAAGAGGTGGGGCCGTCGCTCGGCCGTGGCGATGACGGTGTCGGCCTCGGCCGAGCGGGCGGCGGCCTCCGCCACGCGGAGCTCGGGCGCGTTCTGCCAGGCGGTCGGATCGGCGTCCCGCGGCGCTTCGGGAATCGGGAGCGGTTCGAGCTCGAGGGGCGAGGAGGGGTCGCGGCCCATGAGCTCGTTCAAGGAGAGTCGCACGTCGTCGCGGCGCTGCTCGGCTTCCGCGAGGGTGGCCTCCTCGAGGGCGAGGCGAACATTGGTCTTCAGTAAGTCCGCCGCGATGCCCTGACCGGAAGCTTGTCGACTGCGGAGGGAAGTGCGGTAGCTGCCGAGCTCTTCGAGTCCCGCGCCCCGGATCGAGGCCTCGGAATCGATCTCGAGCAATTCGCTGAAGCGGCTCCGGACCTCGAGCTCGAGGTCCTTCTCGACCATACGGTAGCGGCCGCGGGCAGCCTCGACGCCGGCCCCAGCTCGGTCTACGGCCGCTCTCAGCGACCCGCCCGCATACAGCGGCTGCCGGACGACGGTCTGCAGCCTCGCGTTGCCGAGGTTGGTGAGGGAGATGGCGTATCCGGGCGGCGCATAGGCGAAGTCGCCTTCGAGGGCGACCTTGAGCCACTGCTCCGCCCGCGCCTCCTTCTCCCGCTCGCTCGCGATCGACATATCGAGCGCCGGAAGCGGAAGGTGCGCGTTGGCGGCGCGGGCCTCCCGCAAGGCAACCTCGAGGCTTACGGGCTCCCCGGCGGAGGCGCGACCTGCTGCTCCGAGAAGCAAGAGCAACGCGGCGTGGAGGGTGACACGATTTCGCCGCACGTCTTGCTCGAAGCTCATCCGACCGGTCGTTTTTGGGCTAGGGTTTCGGCGCAGCTTTGTCTCTGGCCTTCTCGGCCGCCTCGGCTTTCGGGCTCTCGTGCACGCTCGAGAGAACCTTTCCA
>JANMPW010000236.1:0-2986 GCA_031370065.1 Acidobacteriota bacterium | reverse complement strand
AGGTTGACCTGCCGGCTGTCGGCCTCGACCTCGGCGAAGTCGGGGTTGATTGCGACAACGCCATCGAGCTGGGAGGTCACGTGGTAACCGATATCGACGCCCGCCTGGCCCTGGGTGAAGCTGTGGTCCGTCACGTGATCGTCCTGGAACTGGCCCAGGGCGTAGGGCGACACGGTCAGGCCCCAGCCCTGGGAGAGCGCGGCGATTCCTTCGAGGTTCCCGGACCGCCGCATGTCGAGGAGGTTTGCATCCAACGTCGTCCCGGTCCAGCGGAGGGTCACGAGCTCCCGCGCGACGTACCTCTGGATGTTGAAGCCCCATTGGCCCGTCGATCGATTGAACCTAAGGGTCTGCGCCGGAAGGACGATTTCCGCGGTCCAGCCGGCAGCCGTTCGCCGCGTGGCGGCGTTCCTGATCCCGTCCCAGTCGAGCGAGGCGCTGTCGGCGTTGGGGTCCGAGATCAGGCCGTCGAGCCGCGCGCCGGCCGCGTTGACCTGGAAGAGATACCCCGTCCGGTGATCGTAAAAGGTGTCGAGCACGATCGAGATGGTGTCGTCGCCCCGCATGTTTCCGTCCCGCTGCATCGTGTGAACGGCGATGCGAGAGGGGGCCGGATCGGTGCATGTGATTCCGAAATAGAGATTGCCGCCGTCGACGAGGATCCGAACCTCGGTTCGGAAGGGCGTCGGTTCGCCGGGTTTAGGGGATTGCTGCGTAAGCTCGGCGATCACACCGGCACGCTGCCAGGCGGGTTCGTCCAGAACGCCGTCGAGGTGGATTGCGTCCTCGAGCGTGCCGGCCGTCACGATGGACGGATCCGGAGTGGGGGGAGCCTGGGCCCCGGCCGAGGACGCGCCGAACGTCAGAGCGGCCAGTACGCACGCCCGAAGCACGAGACGAGGCGCCGACTTCAACTACGCTCTCGAACCGTTCTGACGGCGCAGGTGGGCGTAGAGGGAGTCGTAGAGAAAGCCGGCGCGGTTCAGAATGTCCTCGTCGTCCGTGCCGACATCCGTGAACCCCTGGCTGATCGCCCAGAGGCCGGCGGATTCGGGCGTCACATCCATCTCCTCGGGGAAGTCCGCGCCGTGGACGATCCGCGCTAGGTGCGCGAGCGCCGGATCGCCGGGGAGCTTCTCGGCGACCAGTTGCTCGAACGAGCATCGGCCCAGCGCATCCTTGTGCGGGTGGCGGGCGCCGGGCGCGTCAAAACCGATTGCCCCGTCCCGTTCCTGAACGACGGCGACCTGCGTGGGCTCGACGAACAGGATCTCCGCCTCGGGGTCCAGAAACCGGCGGATCAGCCAGCCCGTCGCCGTGCGATTGACGTGTATGCGGCTGCGAGTCACCCACTTCATGAATGCTGTTCCTTGAATTTCGGAGTCCGAGGTAAGAACAGAGCCGCCCACAGCGTCCCGAGAATCCCGAGGAGCGTCGCCGCGACGAACGTCAGGGAAGGACGAATCGTCCAAAGAACGCCGCCGATCGCGGCCGCGCCCGCCACCGCGAAACCGCGGATGGAGTAGTAGAGGCCGACGGACCTGCCCCTTGCGGCGGGCTCGGCCAGATCCACGATCATCGCCTTGCGGGCCGGCTCGCCGATCTCGCGCAAGCCCCCGAGGGCGTAGGCGATCAGGAGGTGTCCGAAGGATCTGGAGGCAAGAACCGCCAGCGGAAAGAGCGTGAAGAAGGCATAGGTCAGGAGCACGAAGGGCTTCTTCTCCGCCCGTCCGGCGAGCGCGGCCGCCGGAATGTAAGAGGCGATCGCCGTCGTCATCATGACGGAGATGAGCACGCCGAACTGCGCCGGCGAGACGCCCACGATCTCGATCGCCCAAACGACGAGAAACACGTCGGGCAGACCTTCGCACAGGCGGATGAAGCAGTCGGCGATGAGCAGTTGGCGTAACGCGGGCCGAAGGCGCACGGGCACCGGGGTCGATCGTGCCGGAGTCTCCCGCGGGCCTCGCGGCAGGGCGCGCGCCAGGCCCACGAGCATCGCGATCGAGAGCAAGATCGAGATCCCCACACCGATGCGCATGCCGTTGGCGATGCCGTAGCGCTCGAGCAAGAGGCCGCCGAGGGGAGGCGCCAGGACGATGGGAACGCGCTTCAAGATGGCCTGAACGGTGAACCCCACGACGCGACGGTCGCCTTCGAGCTCCTCGCCGACCAGGGCAAAGGTCGCGGGAAGTCCGAGGGAAGCCCACGCCATCACGAAAAACAGACTGGCAAATACGGCGACGACCGACGACCACAGAAAGAGGATGGCGAAGCCCGCCGTGCTCAGCGCCCCGAAGAGCAGGAGCGCGCGACGCGTGCCGAGCCGATCGGAAACCACTCCGCCGGGGTAGGCATAGGCGGCGTCCAGGAGATCCTTCAGCGTCCCGAAGAGTCCCAGGCCGAATGCCGACGCTCCGAGAGTCCGGAGGTACGCGGGCAGGTATCGGAACCAGAGCTCCTCGCCGAAGCCGAAAACGAAAAGCGCCACGGCGAGCGCCGTCGCGCGACGCGAGCCGGAAGCGGGCGCCTTCGAGAGACGGTTCACTCAGGGCACTCGAACGGAGGCGGGGGAGGCGTCGGGCTTCGTTGCGATCCGTTCGAGGGCGGCTTTCAGCGCCGCTCCAACAGTCTCCGGCTTGTCGAGGCCCCAAAAGTGCAGGAAGAAGAGCCGCGGCGTCTCGGCCAGCATGTGGGAGTGGAGCGCCGTCACGTCGATGCCGCGCGACCGGAGCTCGCGAATGACCGGATTGACCTCGGATGCCACCAGGGCGAAGTCTCCCGTCGTCGCCACACGCTCTCCCACGACCTGGAAGTTCATCGCGTTGGCCATCCCCATGCTGTTGGGAACTTCCATCCCGTTTTCCTGAACCGATTGAGCGCGAGGCACGGAGACCTGAAGCACCCGACCGGCCATCGAGCCCTTTCGGCCGAGGGCCTCCTCCATTCGGTGGAACACCGCGGCTTCCACGGGCGTCGGGACCGG
>JANMPW010000229.1:0-8972 GCA_031370065.1 Acidobacteriota bacterium | reverse complement strand
CGGCGGCTGGCCGACCGCGTCATCGTCGCGCTCCTTGAGCCGGACCAGAAGACCCCGCTCTTCTCGGTCGAGGACCGCATGGGGATGATCCGGGGGATCGTGGGCGACGACCCGTCCATCTCGGTGGCGGCCTTCTCGGGGCTGCTCGTCGACTTCGCAATGCGCTCGGGCGCGATGATCATCGTACGCGGGCTGCGCGCCGTGTCCGACTACGAGTACGAGCTCCAGATGGCGCTGATGAACCGGCGGCTGGCCCCGTCGATCGAGACCGTGTTCCTGATGGCCAAGGAGGAGTACTCCTACGTGTCGAGCCGTCTCGTCAAGGAGCTCGCGCGGCTCGGAGGCGACGTGACCGGCCTCGTGCCCAACATCGTGCGCCAGCGCCTGGCCGACCGATTTTGAGCCTGCGCGCCGTCGCGACGGATCTGCGCGTCCGCTACTCCGAGACGGACCAGATGGGCATTGTTTACCACGCCCACTACCTCGTCTGGTTCGAGATGGGGCGGACCGAGTGGTGCCGGGCCGCAGGCCTTCCGTACGCCGGGATGGAGCGGTCCGGTCTTTTCATCCCGGTCACCCGGGTCGAGTGCGTCTTTCGCCGCCGATCGAGGTACGACGACGCGATCCGGGTCCTCACGCGGATGACCGAGCTCGGAGGGCGCGGGTGCATATTCGGCTACGAGGTCCGCCACTCCGGGGGGGATCTCCTGGCCGAAGGCGCGACGCGGCACGTCTTCACGAACGCGGCGGGCAAGCCCGCGCAGGCCCCCGCCGATGTCGTCGCGGTGCTGGAGCGCTTTCGGACCACGGAGGGGGAGTCATGATCGCCCGTCTCTGGCATGGGGCCGTGCCGGCCGCAAAGGCCGATGAGTACATGCGCTACCTCGAGCGGACGGGCCTGCCGGACTACCGCGCGACGCCTGGCAACCGCGGCGTCTACGTCCTCCGGCGGGCGGAGGAGGGGGTAGCTCATTTTCTCCTCGTATCGCTCTGGGAGTCGCGCGAAGCGATCCGCGCCTTCGCCGGCGACGACATGGAGCGGGCGCGGTACTATCCGGAGGACGGAGCGCGACTGCACACGAAGATTTTCAAGCCGAAGGACTCGGCGGGGCCGTTCCCGATCATCCTCCAGCGCACGCCGTACGGGGTCGAGGACGCGGACGGCTCGTTCAAGTCGTACCTCAGGGTGCTCGCGGAGGACGGGTACATTTTCGCGTTCCAGGACATCCGGGGCAAGTTCGGTTTCCGAGCAGCCACCCACCGCATCTACCGATCGCCGTCCCGGGCATCGCATCTCGAGATTCCCGTCGCCGTTGCGCCGGCAGGCCTGGTTCCGTGAAGGTCTTCGTCACCGGAGCGACCGGCTCGATCGGGTCCGCCGTGTCAGCGGCTTTTCGCCGGGCGGGCCACCAGGTCTGGGGACTCGCCCGGAGCGCGGACAAGGCCCGCGACCTGGCTCGCACCGAGGTGCACCCGGTCCTGGGCGATCTGGGAAACCCGGCGAGCTTCGCTCCGGCGGCAGAGTCCTGCTCCGTCCTGGTCCACGCGGCTGCCGAGTACGGTTCGGGGGCTTTCGCCTTCGAGAGGAGCGCCGTCCACGCCTTGCTTGCGGCCGCCCGGAAGAGGGGGCCTCAGCCGAAGACGCTGATCTACACGAGCGGGACCTGGGTGTACGGCAACACCGGGGATCGGCTCGTGGACGAGACGGCCCCCGTCGCGCCTGCGCCCCACGTCTCCGAGCGGCCCGCGGTCGAGCGCCTCATCCTGGACGCAGAGGGAGTCCGCGGAATCGTCGTACGCCCGGGGTGCGTGTACGGCCACCAGGGGAGCCTGACGGCGATGTGGTTCGACGCCGCGTGCGGCGGGCGCACGATCGAAGTGATCGGAGACGGGAGCGCCCGCTGGGCCCTCGTCCACCTCGACGATCTCGGGCGTGCATACGTCCGGGCTGCCGAGAGCGGCCTTTCCGGGGTGTTCAACGTCACGGACCATTCGCGGGCGAACGTGCGGGAAATGGTCGGGGCGGTGGCGAGGGTGACGGGCTACGCGGGAGAGATCCGAACGAATTCGGTCGCCGACGCCGCCCGGTCCATGGGGACCCTGGCCGAGTGCCTCGCGCTCGACCAGCACGTCGACTCGCGCAAGGCCGTCCGGCTGCTCGGCTGGCAGCCACGCCATGGGGGCTTCGTCGACGAGGTCGACGAGTGCTTCGAGGCCTGGAAGGCCTGGAACCCGCGCTAGCAGCCTGCTCGTCCTCAGGCGGGAAGGGACCCGTCCGGAGTTCGCCGCAGGCGCCCGGCGAACAGGGTGACGCTCAGCCCGGCGAAGATCAGCAATCCCGCGACGACCGTCTTGATCGCGAGCGCCTCGCCGAGAACGGCGATGGCGAGGCCGGTCGTGATGAGCGGCTGCAGAAACACGTAGAACGCGACGCGCGAGGCGTGGGTGCGCGCGAGCGCCCAGGAATTCAGGAGGTACGGGATGACGGTACAGAAGAGAATCACGGCTCCGAGGCACGCCCAGGCGATCGGTCGAACGCGGGAGGGCTCGAACCGCAGGAGATCGGGCAGGGCGATGAGGACGATGAGGACGGCGCCGTAACGGAATACCGCGGCGGTGAACGTGATGACCCTGTAGTGGGCGAGGATCGGTCGCGAGAGAACGAGATAGAGCGAGTAGGAAGTGCAGTTCATCAGTAGCAGCAGGTCCCCGCGAAAGGAATCGCTGCTCCAGTCGAAGCGCTGGGCGTTCAGCAATGCCAGCGCCCCGGCCCCGGCCAGCAGAATCCCGAGCCCCGCCCGCAGGCTCAGCTTCTCCCGGCCGAGCAGCACGGCCGCCGAGAGCGTGAACACCGGGATCGTGGCGGTCAAGATCGTCGTGTTGATCGCGGTCGTCAGGAAGAGGCCGAAGATGAAGAGGACCTGGTTGAACGAGACGCCGAGCAGGGCGTAGAGAAAGAGGCGCGGCCGGTCCGCGGCGCGGACCTGCTCCGGCGCGCGCAGCCGGCGGATGCCCTCGAGCAGGATCGCCGCGGCCACGACCCGGAATGCGGCGAAGAGAAAGGGCGGGATCGAGGCGAGCGCGAGCTTTCCGAAAATGGGAAAGAGCGAGAATCCGACCTGCGCTGCGGCCAGGGCGAGGTGAATCTCCCAGGGCCGGGCCGTCGAACGAGGGCTCACGCGAACGGCAACGCTGCCACGACGGCGCATCGTCCGGGATCTGCCGAAGCCCGGAGCGTGCCGCCCTCGGCGACGTCTCGAAACGCGAACCCGAGCCCGATGGGACCGAAGCGCGGCGAGGCGACCGCACTGGTCACGCGGCCGAGCTCCAGGTTTTCCTTGCCGGGGTCGGGGAACACGGTCCCGGCCGGGACCGGTTCTTCCGGGAACCGGAAGCCGACCAGGCGCCGGTTCACTCGCCCGTACGTGCGCAGGCGCGCCACGATCTCTTGCCCGACGTAGCAACCCTTGGTCGTCGAGATCGCGGACTGGAGGCCGATTTCGTCGGGAAGATTGTTCTCGTCCGCGTCCGCGCCGAAGCGAGGCCGGCCAGCTTCGACGCGAAGGATCTCAGCCGATGCGTCCGACACGGCGGTCGATCCGGCCCGCTCGAGAAGGTCTTCCAGCGCTGCGCGGTCCGCGGCGGGCGCGAGCAGGCCGGCGGCGAACTCTCCATCGGCCGGAAGCGCGATGGCGCTTGGCGGCCACGCGAGGTTTCCGGCGGCCGGCCCGTAGAGGCCGAGCAGAAGGAACTCGTCCGAGGCGTCCGTCACGGACACTTTCTGGAACACGGCGTACTTGCGGAGGTGGGCGACGACGGCGGCACGATCCGCTGCGGCAACCAGGAGAACGAATCGTTCCGCCTGCGCCGCCAGCCAGCCGAAATAGAGAAGCTTTCCCTTCGGGGTCAGGCCGGCCATCGGTCGGGACTGGCCGTCCGCGAGGCCGCGGGCGTCCTGCGTGAGCTGCCCCTGAAGGAATGCCTCGCGGTCCGGGCCCTCGACCGCAAGGATGCCGGGCGTGCGGAAGCGATGACCGAGGTGCGCGCGGGCTGCCGCGTAGTCGGCAGGAGCGTCCGGGTGGGCGAGGGACGCGTTCTTCATGGTCGCCTTCCGAGGGGTGCGCAGCGTATCATCGACGCCGTGAGCACACCGGAGGACCGGCCCGAACTGCACGTGATCGACATTTTCGTGATGTCGGTCAAGTGCGGCAATTGCGACGGGTACCAGACGATTGTGAAGTTTCGCAAGGGGGCGGAAAAGAACGTTTACACGTACGAGTGCGAGAATGAGGTCTGCGACCCCAACGTGACGCGCACTTTCCTGGAGGTGCCGACGCATCTTGACAACTCGACGCGCCGCGCCGAGGAGCTTCCGTACTACACCAGCGAGGCCGCCGCGGAGCCGCCGGAGTAGGCGGCGCGGCCCTCCCCGGGGGGCCGGCGGCGGCATCGCGTACAATAGGGCCTCGTGAGCCTGCAACCGGCCAGCCAGGACCGGGCGGGGATAGCCCCCGACCTCCTGCAGCGCCTCAGAAAACGCCTTGCCGACTCTCCCGCGTTGGGATGGCTCTCGCCGAGCCTGGAGGAGTTGTCCTTGGATCACTGCGTCCTGAGACTGCCGTACCGGGAGGAGATCACCAACGGGTCGGGGACGATCCACGGAGGGGTCCTTGCGACCCTGGCGGATTCGGCGGTGGCCTTCGCCCTGGCCACCAATTTTGACGGAAAGATGGGATTTGCGACGACGGATCTGACGATCCACTTTTTGCGCCGGGCGCGCGGTGAAGTTCGCGCGCGGGCGCGCATATTGAAAAAGGGAAAGCGCGTGAACGTGGGGGAGGTCGAGGTCGTGGGGCAGGACGGGCGCGAGGTCGCGCGCGTCCTCGCCACGTTCCTGCTCACGACGTCCTCGTTCGACTACGCGCCAGAAAGGACAACATGATGGACGACACGGTTCCGTTTCCCGCGGCAGAGACCGCGGAGGCGGACAGGAAGCCCCGACGCCGCAGGGGCGGAGCGAGGAGGCACAAGACGGTCACGGCCCCCGCCGGGGAGGCGGCGCCCGCCGTCGTGGCGGCGCCGGTGCCGGTTTTGCCGAGCGCTCCGATGAACCTCTCGTCGGCGCCCCCGCCAGCGAGGGCGTCGGTGGACCAGCGGCTCTCGCTCTTCATCGACTTCGAGAACATTGCCCTCGGCGTGCGGGACGCGCAGTACAAGAAGTTCGATATCCACCTCGTGCTCCAGCGCCTGATCGAGAAGGGCCGGATCGTGTTCAAGAAGGCCTACGCCGACTGGACCCGGTACTCCGAGTACAAGCGCGAGTTCCACGAGGCCGCGATCGAGCTGATCGACATTCCGCAGCGCAACTACACCGGCAAGAACTCGGCCGACATCCGCATGGTCGTGGACGCGATGGATCTCGTTGCCTCCAAGGGACACATCACGACCTTCGTGATCTGCTCGGGCGACTCCGATTTCTCGCCGCTGGTCTCCAAGCTCAAGGAGAACGACAAGGGCGTGATCGGGGTGGGCGTCAAGAACTCGACCTCGAACCTACTCATCTCCAACTGCGACGAGTTCATCTTCTACGAGGACCTCGTCCGCGACACCCACGCGATGCCCTCGATCGACAACCTGCCGAAGAAGAAGCAGGAGGTCTTCCGGCTCGTCCTCGACTCGCTGCAGGCGCTGCGGCGCGAGAACTACGACGTGATCTGGGGCTCGATGGTCAAGCAGACCATGCAGCGCAAACAGCCGTATTTCAACGAGTCCTACTACGGCTACAAGTCGTTCTCGGAGCTGCTACAGGATGCCGAGCGCTCGGGGCTGCTGACGATGAAGAAGGACGTCAAGAGCGGCGGCTACGTGGTCTCGGCCTGACGCGGAGGTTCAGCGGGCCGGCTGGCGCTTGAGGATGAGCCGGTCCTCGGCGCCGGCCGGCTGTCCGATCGTCGCGGGAACCTGCAGGGAGACGAAGTCCGCGGCCCCGGAGAGGTCCCATACGAGGTTGCGGAAGCCGCGCAACGAGCTGTCCGGGCCCGGGTGGATCGCCTTCGAGAGGGCGTCCGTTCCCCGGGCCGACGCGTACTCGGGCGAGAGCAAGATGTAGGACAGGAAGCCGCTCGCGTTCACTCCCGCCTGGATCAGGTAGTCCGCGTCGAGCGCTTCGAGGAGCACGTACGTCGTCTGCTCGGCGCTCGACCGCTGGCCCTCGACGGCGCGCCAGAGCCGGTCGCGCCGGGGCATCCACGGAGGAAAAGGGATGAACTCGAGCGAGAGCGGGGCGCCCTTCGGAGCGCGGCTGAGCGCCGCCGCGATCTCACGGACGCGGCGGCCTCCGTCGGGAACCGTCAGATACCCGGCGCCGGCCCCACCGCGACCGGGGTCGGTGAGCAGCACTCCGGCGGCGACGATGGCGCCCGACCGGTCGGTCTCCAGAAACACTTCGCGCAGGGCGGGGCGCGTGGGCGTGCCCGCGATCGTCGTTGGCGCCGTGGCCTGCCAACGCCCCGTCAGGTCGAAGGACCACGGCTCGGGCGTGGCGGCCACCTGAGGTGCGACCGCCACGATGGTCTCGGCGGCGTTGCGGCCCCAGAGCAGGACGGCGACGATGACGAGCAGCGCGAGGGCACCGAGGATCACCAGATAGGCGCGGGGGACCGCCTTGAGAGTCTCAATGGGGGAGGCCGGGCTCGGGCTCGATGGCTGCGCCGTGGGTTGGCCGGCTGCCACGGGGGTCCGCTCTAGGCTCTTGTGGCATTTCAGGCACCGGGTCGAGGGGATCTGTGTGAACCCGCAGTGCGGGCAGGTGACCCAGGCCATGGGCACCATGGTAGCAGGTGGCCTCGGCTGCCTTCTGCCTGCTAGATCTCCCTGAAGAAGAACCGGTCCAGCACCGACATCTGCTCGGCGAGCTGCTTGGGGTCCGGGTCCATGAGCCACAGGGCGGCGTTGATGGAGGAGGCCAGGGAGTTTCCGTCCTGGGGCGTGAAACAGAATCCGATGATCTCGTTGCCGCCCTTGACCGCGAGTGTGGGCGTGGAAATCACCGCCTGGGACAGGATCCGGCCGTAGTACCCGTGATCGCGCCCGAAGGAGAAGATCTGGTTGGCGGAACGGCGCTCGGTCAACGCGATCCTCCGGTTGGCGCGCAGGCGGGCCAGCACGTTCTCCTTCGTGGTTGGTTTGGAAACTTCCATGTCGAACCACAGGGAGTGCATGTACTGCGTGTTCAGCTTCATCGCCGACGAGAAGATGGGCGGATCCCATCCGATCGTCGAAAGCAGCGCGGCGGCGTCGCGCGCGTGATGGGTCCCGAACTCGGGATCGTCGTGCTTCCCCGCCGAGGGCGCGGGAGCAAAGCCCGCGTCTTGGGAGACGTCGTTGGCGCGGCGCATGCACACGAAGCGGCCCTTCGTCAGCGTACGGGCCCCGGAATCGTCGGTTCCCAGTGTTTTTATGAGGCACGAGATGTTGTGCGTATTGCAGGAGACGATCTGCAGGAAGCGGTCCTGGCCGGGGACGAGGGCCTCGTCGTTGATCCCCATGGCGTACATCTTTCCGAAACCGAACTCGCTGCCCTGGGCCAGGAACCCCTTCGGGCCGGAGATCTTTTCGTAAGCCTTCTTGTTCTCGTTTCCGGCCGGGGTGCAGTCGATGACGACCGTCGCCCGCTCGAGGGCGGACTCTGCGTCGGCGGAGACCTTGTGGCCCAGGGCCTCGAAGTCCGCGAGTTTGTCGTTATCCACCGCCAGCTTCGCTCCCCGCTCGATCAGGTGGTTGACCTTGGCGCGTTCGGTCGTCATGGGGGTGCGCTTGTGGAAGGTGACCTCGTCGATCCCGAGGTGCTTTCCGAAGTCCGCGAAAAGGCCGATCAACGGTTCGCCGATCGTGCCGGTGCCGACCACGTGGACGATTCTCTTCATGGCGCTCTCCTTGAAGTCATGCGGGCGAGCCCTCGCGCGCAGGGTGCCTTCGAGACGGCGGGAAGGATACGATGAGATCGGCGATTCGCCAACCGGAGGCTCGAGCAGAAGTGTCAGGCAGGCTCCATTCCATCTCCTTCCCGGGGCCCGCGGGGTCGCTGGAAGGCCTCTGGAAGGAGGCGTCGGGGGAGCGTAGGGGATCCGCCGTCTTCGCTCATCCGCACCCGCTGCACGGCGGCACGATGCATAACAAGGTCGTCTACCGGGCGGTCCAGGCCCTGACGCGCTCGGGGTTTGCCTCCCTGCGCTTCAACTTCCGGGGCGTGGGGACGTCCCAGGGCCGGTACGATGCGGGGCGCGGGGAGGTGGAGGATTTCCGGGCCGCGATGGACGAGGCCGCCCGAGAGGGAGGTCTGCCGCTCGTAGCGGGGGGTTTCTCCTTCGGATCGGCCGTGGGCCTGAAGGCGATCGCGCAGGACCCGAGGGTGGCCGCGTTCATCGCGCTCGGACTGCCGCTGGCAACCGAGTTAGGGCGGCTCGTGCCGCGCCCCGGCGTCCCGGCGCTCTACGTGGCGGGCGAGCGCGACGCATTCGGTCCGCCGGAGGACCTCGAGCGATTCGTCGCGGGGACGGGCACCGTGGTCGTCGTGCCCGGGGCCGGCCACTTCTTTGAGAGTCGTCTCGAATCCCTGGGCGGCGTCATCGAGGAATTCCTCTCGGCCCTTCCGGCGCCCCCGGCGGTCGCGCAGGGACAGAGCGCCCCGTGAGCGAAGGGCTCATGTCGTCAACGGCGCGAACGGACCTGCTCGGCCTGGCCAGGGGGACCCTGGAGGCGCATTTTCGCGGAGAGCCGCCGCCGCGTCTGTCGTCGGACCGGGCGGAGTCGTTCGGGGAGCCCCGCGGACTCTTCGTCACGCTCCGCAAGGACGGAAAGTTGCGCGGCTGCATCGGCACACTCGCTCCGACGGGAGACCTGACCCGCTGCGTGTCGGAGTACGCGCTGCGCGCCGCGCTCGAGGATCCGCGCTTTGCTCCGCTGACGGAGGA
>JANMPW010000188.1:0-5167 GCA_031370065.1 Acidobacteriota bacterium | reverse complement strand
GCGCGTCGTGGCGGTGTCGAAGAGCGCGACCGTGGAATTTCCCAACGCCGACCCGATCTACCACAACGTCTTTTCGGTCTCCGGCGGCAATCGATTCGACCTCGGCCTGTACCGCAGCGGCTCCTCCAAGTCGAAGACCTTCGACGAACCGGGTCTCGTGCGCGTCTACTGCAACATCCACCCGCAGATGGTCGGCTTCGTGATGGTTGTGGACTCCGACTTCGTCGCCGTCACGGGGCCGGACGGGGCCTTCCGCTTCGACAACGTGCCGCCCGGGCCGCACGTGGTCAAGGCGTGGAACGAACAGGGCACCGAAGTCTCCGTTCCCATCACGGTCAAGCCCGGCGCGGACGCCCCGCTCGCGATCCGCATCGACGTCTCGGGCTTCCGGGCCGAGCCGCACAAGAACAAGTACGGCAAGGACTATGCTCCGAACGCCGGCGCGTCGACCGATGAGCGCTACTGAAGCACCCTGGGTCGCCGGCGTCACTTCGGGCGAGCTGAGGCTCAAGGGCCTGAGGCTCCCGCCCCCGGATCCGCCGAAGCTCTCACTGACGCTCAAGATTTTCCTCATGGCGACGCTCTTGATCCTCATTGCCGTCGGCGGGGCGGTCGCGGTCTCAGCCTACCGGTCACGCGCCGTGGCGGATGCGAAGATCGCCGAGGACCTGAAGAAGTCGGGCCCCGCGTGGGAGTCGTTCGCGCAGAACCGCTACGCGGAGCTGCAACGCTCGCTCGCCGTCGTCGGCAACAACGCCGGGACCAATTCGCTGATGTCGACGCTCGTTCCCGAGACCGGCAAGCCCGATCCCGCGACCGTCTTCGACACCCTGAAGCGCGAACAGGCTTCGAGCGCACGGGCGGACTTCCTGATTGCCACGGACCCGACGGGCGTGGCGCTCGCGCGCACGGACCGGCCTCTGCCCTATTCGACCGACCTCTCCGGCGTGCCGACGATCGCCGGAGCCCTGCAGGGCGAGCAGACGGAGGGCATTTGGCTCTCCGGTGGGAAGCTCTACAACGTCGTCGCCGCGCCGGTGCTCGAGGGGGGCACGCGGCTCGTCGGCGTCATCGCGGCCGCCTTCCAGATCAATGACGAGGTGGCGAGCAATCTCGAGCAGCTCCTGAACACGCAGGTCGTCTTCCTCGCCGACGCCGCGAAACCCACCGAGCCCGCGAAGGCTGCGCTCGCCGCCTCGACGATGGGACCCCTCGGCAGTGCGGCCCTGGCGGCGATCGCGCGACGTGACGATCTCGTCCAGGCCGTGCTGCGGCAGGGAAAGACGATCGGGCCCCTGCCGCTCGAGGTCGGCGGCGAAACGTACGTCGCCTACGTTCTGCCCATCCGCTCCTCTTCCGACCAGCTCGTGGGCGCGGCCGTCGCCCTGCGCAGCCGCGAGCGGGAGCTCGCGCCCTTCCGGCAGATCCAGAACACTCAGATCCTCGTCGGCCTCGCGGCGCTCGTTGTCGCGTTCATCCTGTCCTTCTTCCTCGCGCGCCGGATCACGGGGCCCGTCGGCCGGCTGGTCGCGGCGACCGAGCAGGTCCGCGTTGGCAACCTCGAGGCGACGGATCTGCCGATCGAATCGAAAGACGAGATCGGCATCCTTGCGCGCTCCTTCCGGGCCATGCTCGAGGAGCTCAAGGAAAAGGCCGCCCTGGAACAGTACGTGGCGTCGTTGAACCTCGACATGGGGTCCGAGATGGAGACGGTCGCGATGCGCGGGACCACTCCGACGCCGCTCGCCGGCGGCGAGCCGCGGGTGGGCGAGGTGTTCGCGGGCCGGTACGAGATCCAGGGCTTGCTCGGACGGGGCGGCATGGGCGTCGTCTACCGCGCCCACGACCGGGACCTCGACGACGCCGTGGCGATCAAGACCCTGCGCGGCGAGGCGCTCTCGGCGGACCCGACGCTGCTCGACCGGTTCAAGCAAGAGATCCGCCTCGCGCGTCGCATCACGCACCCGAACATTCTCCGGACGCACGACCTCGGCGAGACCGGGGGGCTGCGCTATCTCTCGATGGAGTTCGTCAGGGGCCTGACGCTCAAGCAGCTCGTCGAGGCGGGCGACATCCTGCCCACGCCCGTCGGACTGCGCATCGCCAAGCAGATCTGCGCGGGCCTCGCGGCGGCGCACGAGGTCGGCGTGATCCACCGCGACATCAAGCCCCAGAACATCATCATCGAGGCGACCGGGGGCTTGAAGATCATGGACTTCGGCATCGCTCGCCTCAAGGAAGAGCGCGGGATGACGGCGGAGGGCACCGTCGTCGGAACGCCGGACTACATGTCGCCTGAACAGGCGCGGGGCATCGCGCTCGACTTCCGTTCCGACATCTACTCGACCGGCGTCGTCCTCTACGAGGTCTTCACCGGCACGCTTCCCTTCGAGGGCGACACGCCGCTCGCGGTCGTGCTCAAGCACATCCAGGAGAAGCCGCCCTCGCCCCAGACGCGCAACCCGAAGATCGACCCGAAGACTTCGCAGATCATCCTAAAGTGCATGCAGAAGGACCCGAAGGACCGCTTCCAGAGCGTCAACGACCTGTATGAAGCGCTGACGCGGGTCACGACGTAGCTTGCCGTGAAACGTGAAACGACCCTCGTTGGCTCGACGCTTCGTTTCACGTTTCACGTCTTACGTTTGGCAATCTTCGCCTCGCTGGGCGTTCCCTGGAGCGCCCGGGCGCAGGAGGAGCCGCAGTACTTCGAGGAACCGGCGGCTCAACCCCACTTCACCTTCCACTGGGATTTCCTCGCGCGGTACGACAACATCGACCATCTTCACTACTACGAGCCCATCAGCCGGGGCCGGTTCGAATTCCGCCCGCAGGTCGCCTTCGCGACGTCGGAGCGGTTCCAGCTGGGCGTGCGCGGTGTCTTCAACTACGGCACCGAGCCCAACATCGACAACGCCCTCTACGAGGACAACTACGTCTCGCGCGGAGCGTATGTGGACCGCTACTTTCTCCTCTGGACTCCGGGCGCGTGGACGGTCCAGGCGGGGGCCTTCGCGCTGCCGGTGGCGGCGAGCGAGATGCTCTGGGACAAGTACGACATCCAGACGCCCGGCGCCGCCGTTTCGTACGCGCAACCGCTCGGGGCAACGTCGGGCCTGACCTTCACCGCCGGCGGCTTCTACAGCCCGCAGCGGTACCGCGACAAATCGACCCTCGGCGTGGGCCAGGTGCTGTTCCACTCGGGCGAGGAGAGCCGCTTCGCCGTCCAGGCCTCGGCCGCGTTCTGGAACCTCGACATGCGCAACGTGGACCCGCAGTACTACCGGGAAAACCGCGTCACGTTCGTGGATGGCCGTCCTGCCTACCGCTCGAAGTTCCAGCTCCTCGACCTGCTCGTCCAACTCCAGTTCCCCGTCGGCCGCCTGCCCATTACGCTGAGCCTCGACTTCATCCACAACTTCGGCGCCCCTGACGCGATCGCCAACGCCTACGAGGCGGGCGTCACCGTCGGCAAGGTCGGTACGCCGCGGACCTGGCGGGCCTTCTTCATCTACCAGTACATCGGGCGCGACGCCCTCGTTGGCGCGTACAACACCGACGACTGGTGGTGGCACACCTGGGCCGAGGGCTACCGTTTCGGGTTCTCCTACACCATCTTCCCCATGATCTACGTCCAGCCCGCCGTCGTCTTCCAGCGCCGCCTCGACTACGAGTACTGGATCAACCGGGTGACCGTCGACCTCGTGAAGATGTTCTGACCGAAGCTCCAACAGGCGTAATAGAATCAGTCCGTCCATGAGCAAAAGCGTGATCGCCTGCGTGGAGGATCTCTTCTTCCGTTCGAAGATCGAGGCAACCGCCCGTCACCTGAACGTGCCCGTGCGCTTCGTCACCGCCAACGAGCTCGCGAAGGCTTGCGGGGACAAGAACGCCGCGGCGGTCCTGCTCGAGCTCTCCTCGAACGGCGACGCCCTGGGGTCGGTCCGCGCGATTCGCCGTGAGAAAGCCACTGCAGCGATGCCCGTGATCGGATTCCTGTCCCACGTCGACAAGGAGCTTGCCCGGCAGGCCGAATCCGCCGGCGTCTCGCAGGTCATGCCGCGCAGCCAGTTCTCGGAGACCCTGCCCGATCTCCTCATGGACCTGGTGGCGCCCGGCACCAAGCGCGAGGTACAGGAAGAGCCGGAACTCCCGGACGAATAGAGCTCTCCCCTCATCCCGACCCTCTCCCGCCGAGAGAGGGGGGCGACCAGTTCCTCCCTTCCGCGCAGCGCCGGGCGCACAATAGTCCCGATGCGCTCCCCCGCCCGCGCCCTCTCCGAGCGGTTCGTCCGGCTTCTCACGCGGCGCCGGCGGCGGTACCAGCGCTTCGTCTATAACGAGGCCGCGAAGCTCAAGGCCACGATCCGGCCGGGCGACGTCCTCCTCGTGGACGGAGACCAGCGCGTTTCCCAGGCGATCAAGTACCTGACCATGTCGTCCTGGTCGCATAGTGCGCTCTACGTGGGCGACGCTCTGCTCGCGCGCGACGCGGCGACGCGCGCCGACGTCCAGCGGCGTTTCGGCCGCGAGGCGAAGCACCTCGTCGTCGAGGCGCTCGTCGACAAGGGCGTCGTCCTCTCGCCGCTCGTGAAGTACATTGATCTGAACATCCGCATTTGCCGGCCCGCCGGGCTCACACCGGACGACCTCGCGACGGTGCTCGATCACGTCATCGCGCGGATCGGTCTCCAGTACGACCGGCGCAACTTCTGGGACCTCACGCGATACCTGCTGCCCTTCCAGATGATCCCGCAAGGGCTGCGCGACGACGCGCTCCACTTCGGCAGCGGGCGCGACACGGAGACGATCTGCTCGTCGCTGCTCGCCGAGGCGTTCGGCCGCGTCCGCTTCCCGATCCTCCCGGTTCCCGTACGCCGCAAACCCGGCACCGTGGGCGAGCGCCTGCGCCAGCAGATCCTGGGCCGGCCGACTCGGCGGGCCCGGAGCGGACTGCTGCGCGCGCGGCACCCGACCCTCTGCGTGCCGCGGGACTTCGACCTGTCGCCCTACTTCGAGATCGTCAAGTTCAACGCGCGGGAGGGGGCCGCCTTCGACTACAAGCGGCTCGAGTGGGAGGACGGGGTCAGGTCTGAAAACTTCTGAGTTTGAGCCCCATCCCGGCAAGAGTCATGCGCGTTCTCAAACTCAGAAGTTTTCAGACCTG
>JANMPW010000529.1:0-1849 GCA_031370065.1 Acidobacteriota bacterium | reverse complement strand
TTTGCGATCGCCGCGTTGATCGAGGGCCGTATCGACGCAGCATGGGCGCGCTGGGTGCGGCCGTGGACGCTCGCGGCATGGATGTGCCTCACGCTCGGCATCGCGATGGGTTCCTACTGGGCCTATTATGAGCTCGGTTGGGGCGGCTTCTGGTTCTGGGACCCGGTCGAGAACGCCTCGCTGATGCCGTGGCTGGCCGGCACTGCGCTCGTCCACTCCATGGCGGTGATGGAGAAGCGCGACGCGCTGAAGATCTGGACGATCTTCCTCGCCATCCTCGCCTTTTCGCTCAGCCTGATCGGCACCTTCCTCGTCCGCTCCGGCGTGCTCACATCGGTGCATACCTTCGCCTCCGACCCGACGCGCGGCATCTTCATTCTGGCGATCCTCTGCGTCTTCATCGGCGGCGCGCTCACGCTGTTTGCGTTTCGCGCCGGAACGCTGGCGCCCGGCGGCGTGTTCGCGCCGATCAGCCGGGAAGGGGCCCTCGTCCTCAACAACATCTTTCTGGCGGCAGCGGCGGCGACCGTCATCGTCGGCACGCTCTACCCGCTCGTGCTGGAGGCGCTGACCGGCGCCCGCATCTCGGTCGGCGCGCCATTCTTCAACCTGACGTTTGTTCCGCTCGTCGCTCCGCTGCTCTGCATCGTTCCGTTCGGGCCGCTGCTCGCGTGGAAGCGTGGCGATCTTCGCGGCGCCGCCGAACGCCTGATGCTCGCCTTCGGCATCGCCATCGCCGGCGCGGTCGTCGCGGCGGTGTTGAGCGGCACGGGAGGAGCGCTGGCGTTGTTCGGCGTGTGGCTCGGCCTCTGGCTGATCGCGGGCGCGCTCTCCGAACTCGCCGCCCGCGTCAAGCTCGGCAGCGTATCCGTCGGCGACAGCGTCCGCCGCGCCGCCGGCCTGCCGCGCTCCGCCTTCGGGACAACGCTCGCCCACGCCGGGATGGGCGTCACCGTCCTCGGCATCGTCGTCGCGACGACGTGGTCGAGTGAGGTCATCCAGTCGATGAAACCGGGCGATACCGCCACCATCTCGGGCTACGCGGTGACCCTCGACGGATTCGTCGAACGCCCCGGCGCCAACTATCAGGAAACCGCCGTGCGCTTCTCGGTGCGCAGCGGCGGCGCGCTGGTCGCGCTCATGGAGCCATCCAAACAGCGCTTCGCCGTCCGTGAGACCACCACGACCGAGGCGGCAATCAGAACGTCGTTCTTCTCGCAGCTCTATCTCTCGCTCGGCGACATCGCCGCCGACGGCACCGCGACGGTGCGCATCTTCTGGAAGCCGCTGGTGACGCTGATCTGGCTCGGCGCGATCGTCATGGCATTTGGCGGGCTCCTGTCGCTCAGCGACCGGCGGCTCCGCGTCGGCGCGCCGCGCCTTGCCAGCCGCCCCGAAGCGGTGGCTGCGGAATGACCAACTCCTCACTCCGCTCATCCCCGCGAAAGCGGGGATCCAGGGACTGGGCGAAGGAGACGGCGCTGCGACTTACCGGCATCGTCACGTCTTTCCTTCTTACCCGGGGTCCCCGCTTTCGCGGGGATGAGCGGGGAGGGAACCTCCGCGCGCGGTTCTCGCTGATCCTTTGGCTAGTCGTCGTTACTCCGGCCGTTGCCGTGCAGCCGGGCGAGATGCTCAACGATCCTGTGCTCGAGGCGCGGGCGCGGACATTGTCCTCGGAACTTCGCTGCATGGTCTGCCAGAATCAGTCGATCGACGATTCCGACGCGCCGCTCGCCGCCGATCTTCGTGTGCTGCTCCGCGAACGGCTGACGGCCGGCGACAGCGACGATCAGGTGCGCGACTTCCTGGTGGCGCGCTACGGCGATTTCATCCTGCTCAAGCCGCG
>JANMPW010000420.1:0-2134 GCA_031370065.1 Acidobacteriota bacterium | reverse complement strand
GTCGGCCGCACGTGTTCCGCCTCCGGAGCCGGTGGCGCGGCCGCGGGCGTTTCCGAAACCACGGGCGCCGGCTTAGGGGGCGCCGGCGGCTCGGCGCCCGGGACGCTTACCCGCGCCAATGGAGCGAGCGCGACGTCCCGGGTCGGGGTGAAGGGGAACGGATCGTCCATCTTCGCCTTGATGGTGTCCTCGCCGATCTCGAAGGGCACCGACGTCATTTCAAATGCATCGGCCAGCGGCAGCGGCGGCTCCGCCGGCATTTTCGGTACGGTCCGGCGACGCCCCTTGTCGGTCTCCTGGAAGCGCGGCGGAGGCGGAAGCGGCTCCGCCGGCAGCGGGACCCGCGGCGTCGGCGGAGGCTTCGGTGCCACGAGCGGCTCGAGCTCGGCGATCACCGCGTCCATCTTGCGATCGCCCGAGATTGCGCGGTACAGCTTGTACTTCTTCAAGGCCTCCAGGTGGTCGCGCCGCGACAGGTAAATCTCGGCGAGGGACTTCGCGGCAACGAGGTTGGCCGGATCGGCGGCAAGGACCTTGGTGAACGTGGCGATTGCGTCGGTGGGCTGGTTCGCCTCGAGGTATACGCGCCCGAGCGCCACCTGGGCGGCGATGTAGCCCGGGTGGGCGAGCAGGCCTTTCTGGAGCGCCGAGAGCGCGTCCTTGACCCGGCCGACCTTGCGGTACTCCTCCGCGAGGGATACGAAGAGGCGTGATCCGCCGTCGAGGTCGAGCCGCCGCTCGAGATCGCGGATCCGAGCTTCAGCCGTCGGTTCAGCCACGATGAGGATAAAAGCGCCGCCCCCCGAAGGGGGCGGCGGTAATCTCTATGGCGCCGGCGTCGGGACGACGCAAGGCAGCTGGTAGGTGAACGCCTGCGACACGGTGGCCGTGCACGAGTTTGCGCGGTTCGTCACGGTGACGTCAACCGTTTCGACGTTCTGAAGCGTCCCGGCGACGTTCGAGCCCGTGCACGTCGGGTTCGTCGTCACGGATCCGACCGGCGCCGTCACCGTGAGAGTTCCGACGCTGATCGGGGGCGTCACGAATGCGATCCGTGCGCCGAACTTGACCTCGGCGTCCGAGAGCGTCAGCGGGAAGTTCGAGCCCGTGATCGTGACAACCGTCCCCGCCATGCCAACCTGGGGCGACAGGCCCGTGATCGCGAGTTGCGGGACCACGTATGTGAACGAGGCGCCCGAAGCGGTGTCGCCAGTGTCGATGTTGGTAACGCTGACGACTCCGGTGATGTTCGCGCAGCCGCTCAACAGAGGCAGCGAGGGGAGCACCACGAGCTCCGTTGACGAAACGGACTGGACGAACGCCGGGACGCCCGCCAGCGTCACTGCGACCGGCGCCTGGAAGCCCTGGCCGTAGATCGTGACCGGGGTAAAGGGCTGGTCGACGCGCTGCGTTCCGTTGGAGACCGCCGTGATGCGAACCGCCGGCGTGTACGCAAACGTCACGGTCGCGTTGGACACCACCCCGGAGGCGATGTTCTTCACCGTCACGGGGACCGTCTGGTTCAAATTCCCGTCGCCGGCGCCGAAGGCGGGAGGCGAAAGAACCAGGACCTGGTTAAAGGAGACGGAGATCACCGTCGCCTCGACTGCTCCGAAGAATACCTGCACGCCGCCCGTCGAGAAGCCCGACCCGATGATCGTGACGCGCGTGTTGCCCTGGTTGGTGCCCGAGGCCGGCAGGACGGCCGTGACCGTGGGCGTCCCGGCGTCGGCGGCGCCGAACGCAAAGCAGCTCGGCAGCGACAGGACCACGGGCGACGGCAGGTTCGTGCCGAGGGTCAGCGTGATCGGGGCCGGAACCGTCGGTGCCGACAGCTCCGGGAACCCGGGGGTCGAGACCGTCACAGCGGTCGAGGTCACCGAGGAGACCACGCCGTCGCGGCTGACGCCGTTGGCCGTGAACGTCACGCGGGTCGTCGAGGCCGAGCCGAAGAAGCGGCCGCCGTTCAGGGTCAGTGGGGTTCCGCCTTCCTTCGGGCCGAAGCTCGGGCTGCAGAAGGACACGAAGGGCAGCGTGCCCGAATCCGGCTGGAAGCTGATCACGAGGGTGGCGGAATTCGTCTTGCCCGAGACGGTCACCGTACCCTTGACCTTGGCGCTTCCGGCTCCCGGCC
>JANMPW010000352.1:0-4519 GCA_031370065.1 Acidobacteriota bacterium | reverse complement strand
GGCTACACCGAGCAGCGCCCGGCCGAGTACGCCGCCGTCATCCTCGCGGCGGCGATCCGAGAGGAGTGGGAGGGCCCGCTCTTCCTGCAGGGCGACCACTACCAGACGAACCCGACGAAGATGAAGGAGAACGCCGAAAAGGAGATCGGCGCCATCGAGGCCCTGATCGAAGAGTCGATCCCGGCCGGCTTTCTCCAGATCGACATCGACACTTCCACGCTCGTGGACCTTTCCAAGGCGACGCTCGACGAGCAGCAGCGCGTCAACGCCGACCTCTGCGCCCGGTTCACGAAGTTCATCCGCGCGCACGAGCCAAAGGCGATGCCCATCTCGGTCGGCGGTGAGATCGGCGAGGTCGGAAAGGAGAATTCGACCCCCGAAGAGTTCCGCGCCTACATGAACGTCTACAGGAAGGCGCTCGGGCAGGGCCTCGGGATGGCGAAGGTCTCCGTCCAGACGGGCTCGTCGCACGGTGGCGTCGTGGCGCCGGACGGCTCGGTCGAGCGGGTCGCGATCGACTTCAACGTCATCAAGGCCATTTCGAAAGTCGCGCGCGAGGAATACGGGCTCGCCGGGGCCGTCCAGCACGGGGCCTCGACGCTGCCGCCCGAATACTTCGGGCACTTCCCCGATCACGACTGCGCGGAGATCCACCTCGCGACCGATTTCATGAACACCGTCTACGACCACCCCGCGTTCCCCCATCCCTTGAAGCGCGAGATCGAGCGGTGGCTCGACGAGAACGCCGCCGGAGAGCGCAAGAGGGGCGAGACGCAGGAGCAGTTCCTCTACAAGACCCGTAAGAAGGCGATCGGCCCCTACAAGGAGCAGGTCTGGAACCTGCCCGAGGGAACGCGCTCCGCGATCCGCGACACGCTCGAGAAGAAGTTCACCTTCCTCTTCGGGAAGCTGCGCGTTCACGGAACGCGCGACATCGTGCGCAAGTACGTCAAGCCGGTTTCGGTGCATGCCGAGGCGCTCGCGGGGGGTCCGCGGGGCGGCTTCGTGCGCGACGACCAGGCCGGAGACTGAAGGAATGGCTTCGAGGCGAAAAGCGAAGGGCGCACGGATCCCGGCTCGAATGACCGCCGTCGTGAAAACGAAGGCCGCGCCGGGCCCGTCGGCGACCGAGATCCGACAGGTCCCGGTCCCGAAGCCCGGGCAGGCGGAGGTGCTGATCAAGGTTCTCGCGACGGCGATCTGCGGCTCCGACAAGCACATTTACCAGTGGGACGCCTCGATGGCCGGCATGTTCAAACCGCCGCGCATCTACGGCCACGAATTCTGCGGCGAGATCGTGGCGTTCGGCCTCGGCGGCAAGAGGCCACACCTCGAGCAAGGCCAGTACGTCTCGGCCGAGATGCATGTCACCTGCGGCGCGTGCCGGCCCTGCCTCACCGGGCGCCGCCACATCTGCGAGAACACGAAGATCCTCGGGGTGCACGGCGACGGGTGCTTCGCGCAGTACGTCGTCGTGCCGGCCTTCAACGTCGTCCCGCTCGACCGGGCGATGATCCCGCCGAAGGTCGGCGCCTTCCTCGACGCGCTCGGCAACGCGGTCCACACGACCCAGGTGGCCGACCTCTCCGGAAAATCCGTCGCCGTGCTCGGTTACGGCCCCATCGGCGCCATGTGCGCCGAGATCGCCCGCATCTCCGGCGCCGCCCGCATCGCGATCACGGAAGTCAACGGCCTCGCCGCCGCCCATGCGCGCAAGTGGGCGAAGGCGCGCGGTTTGAAACAGGTCACTGTGATCGAGATCCCCCGGACCAAGGACCCCGTCGGCAGCCTCGTGGAAGCAACCGGTGGCGGCGCCGACGTCGTCCTCGAACTCTCCGGCGCCGAGCCCTCGATCAACCTCGGCCTTGCGGCCGCCCGCCGAGGCGCGGTCCTCTCCATGCTCGGGATCCCTCGCGAAAAGGCCGTCACCATCCGCGACTACACCAACGACTTCGTCTTCAAGGGGCTCACCATCCACGCCATCATCGGCCGCCGCATCTTCGACACCTGGATCAAGATGCTCGACCTTTTCCGCGCCGGCCTCGACGTCGAGGACCTCGTCACCAACGAATTCGAGGGGCTCGAAAAGTTCCACGAAGCGATGGAACTGCTCGACGACCGGCGGGCGATGAAGGTCGTTTTCTATCCGAACGGGAGAGTGTAGAGGGCCGCCGCGCCTCTCGCGGCGACCCCCCCGGCGAACTTACTGCTTGTCGTAGAACGCGGTGTTGTTCATCGCAGTCATCATCGGGTCGGACCCCATCGTCGTGACCGTTCGGGACTTGCCGTCGGCGGCGACGACGATCTTGCCGGTTGCCGTGACCTTGCCGGCCTTCTTGATGGTCATGCTCATCGTGTGGTCATCGACCTTCGTGTACGCCCGCGAGTCGTAGCCCGCTCCGCCGATGACCGGGTAGTCCTTGCCGTCGAACTTACCCGTCCACTCGTTGTGCTCGGCCTTGCCGTCCTTGTCGACGCCGTCCACGGTGACCTTCACCATGTCGCCTGCCGGCGCGTACACGACGGTGTTGTTCTTCGTCGCTCCCGGGCTGAACTTCGACTTGGCGTCGTTCAGCTTCCAGGTTCCCATGTTCGGGTCCGCGGCAAAACACAGTCCGACTCCCGCAAGAAACACCGCCAGAGATGCCAGGATCGTGCGCGTTTTCATGGATCCTCCTCCTATTTCGAAGCGAATTCTTCGAAGCTGCAGCGGATCTTATTCCCACACGGGGCTCAGGCGCCGTCGCATGAAGCCCGTCGGCCCGCCGGGCCGGCCGGCCAACCGCCTCCCCATACGCGACTTGCGATAGATTCCCCGAAAACGAATTCACGTTGAACGGAGCACCCATGCCCACTAGAAAGCCCCCGAAACCAGACCCGAACCAGGAGCTGACCGAGCGGCGGATCGCGGAGTTTGCGGTCGAAGAATCGCGGCTCTCCAACGTCGCCTACCGCTTCGAGCTGCGTCCGCGCCAGCGGGTCTGGAAGAACTGGGACCGCACGGAGTTCGAGCCCAACCATTTCAAGGTCGCCGGCCTGGCCGGCGTGTGCCTGAAGCGCGACGAGCAGGACAAGGCGCACCGGACGGCCTCCCGCGCGCTCGAAGACCTCGACGACATCCTGTTCGTCGTCGAGGAGCCGGCCGATTCGGTCGTCGTGCGCGGAGCCTCGGGCACCTCCGAGATCGTCCGCCGGCCGACCCTCTGCGCCGAGATCATGGCCACGAGCGAAGGCGCCTTCCGCCGCGCCGTCGAGGCGCTCGAAGCGGCTTTCCCCGGCGAACGCGTCGCGGGGAAGATCCTTTCGGAAGAAAAGTAGACACGGGGAGCCAGATCTCATGACCCTCACCGAGCACCTCGCCGGCCAGATGGCCGCGCTGCGCCAGGCCGGCACGTACAAGGAAGAGCTCGTCCTGGAGACGCCGCAGGGGCCACGGGTCCGGGTCAACGGCCGCGAGGTCGTGATGCTGACCTCGAACAACTACCTCGGCTTCGCGAACCATCCGCGGGTGCGCGAGGCGCAGAAGAAGGCCGTGGACCGGTGGGGTGCGGGGCTCGGCTCGGTGCGCTTCATCTGCGGCACGCAGCAGATCCACAAGGAGCTCGAAGCCGAGATCTCCGCGTTCTTTGGAACGGACGACACGATCCTCTACATGACCTGCTGGGCGGCGAACGAGGGACTCTTTGCGGGGCTCCTCGAGGAGCCGGACGGGCTCTACTCCGACGAGCTCAACCACGCCTCGATCATCGACGGGGTGCGCCTGTGCAAGGCGAAGCGCTTCCGCGTCCCGCACAACGACATGAAGGCTTTCGAGAAGATGCTCGCAGAGGACGCGGCGTCGCGCTTCAAGCTCATGATCACCGACGGCGTTTTCTCGATGGAGGGCGAGCTCGCGGACCTGCCCGAGCTCGTCCGCATCTGCGAGGCGCGCGGCGTCACGCTGGTGGTGGACGATTCCCACGCGACCGGGGTCCTCGGAAAGACCGGGCGCGGCACGGCCGAGGAACAGGGCGTCTTCGACCGGATTCCCATCACGACCGGGACCCTCGGCAAGGCGATGGGCTCGGCGGCCGGCGGCTTCGTCACGGGGCCCAAAGCCGTCGTCGAGACGCTGCGCCAGCGCAGCCGCACGTACCTCTTCTCGAACTCGCTGCCGCCCGCGGTCGCCGCTGGCGCGCTCGAAACGTTCCGCATGCTCCGCGAAGACACGGCGCCCGTCGCGAAACTGCGCGAGAACGCCGCCTACTACCGCAAGGCGATCTCCGAGGCCGGCTTCAAGATCCCCCACGGCTCGCACCCGATCGTGCCGGTCATCGTCGGCGACACAGCGAAGGCGCTCGCCATGGGCAAGGCCCTCTTCGAGGAAGGCATCTACGTCTCCGGGTTCGGCTTCCCCGTCGTGCCGCAGGGCCAGGCGCGCCTGCGCTGCCAGGTTTCCGCGGCGCACGAGCGCGCCGACCTCGACAAGGCGGTGGATGCGTTCAAGAAGGTGGGGAAACGGTTCGGCGTCATCTGACGC
>JANMPW010000200.1:0-5573 GCA_031370065.1 Acidobacteriota bacterium | reverse complement strand
CCCCCGGGCGACGCTCTCATCACCTACTACCAGAAGAAGCGCCACATCTTCGGCGACCTGACGATCGAGATCCTCGGCAAAGACGGCAAGTCGCTCGCCATGATCCCATCGAGCAAGCGCCGCGGGCTCTCGCGCGCGGGCTGGCCGATGCGCATGAAGCCCCCGCGTGTTCCCACGGCGGCGACCGCGGCTGGCGCCTCCATCGGCCCGCGCCTCGTGCCGGGCACCTACACCGTCCGGATGACCAAGGACAAGCAGACCTATACCGAAAAGCTCGAGGTCGTCGCCGACCCGCGCTCGAAGCACACGCCCGAAGACCGCAAGGCGGAGTTCGACCTCGCGATGACGCTCTACCGGATGCTCGGTGACATGACGTTCGCCGTCGACCGCATCAATGGCGTTCGAACCGAGCTCGAGGAGCGCGCCGGCAAGCTTCCCGCCGGCGATCCCCTCGCCGCCAGCCTGCGAGCGGCCGCCGGGCAGGCGGACGCGCTGCGCAAGAAGATCGTTGCCACGACCGAGGGCGGCGCCATCACCGGCGAAGAGCGCCTGCGCGAGTACCTCGCCTCCCTCTACGACAACGTCGTTTTCTACGAGGGCCGACCCTCGCAGACCCAGGTCGACCGCGCGACCGCTCTCGGGCGCGAGCTCGGCGATGTCGTCAAGGACTTCGACGCCTGGGCCGAGAGGGAGCTGCCCGGCCTAAACGCCGGCCTTGCGACCAAGAGCCTGCCCCGCATCGAGCTCGTCACCCGCGCGACATGGGAGAAGCAGGGCGAGGAAGGGAACTAGGGCAAACAACATTCTCTCGCTCTGAAAGGTCGAGGACCAGTCCACAGCCGAGCTGATGAAACACTCTTACCAGTACCCTGAAGTCCGGCAAGACGAAGGACGAAGCCCTGCGCCTCGCCCAGATCGATCTCATTCACTTCCCCACATTCGCGCAGCCCGTCCACTGAGCCGCCTTCGAGCTCATCGGCGACTGGAAATCATCTCGATATCTCGCGCCTTCTTGAATAGCATTGCGACATCATGCGTAACTCGAAGCGCAGAAAACCCACGAAGTTTGACTGGATCTCGCGGCCCATGGAGGCTCGCGTGAATCTTGCGAACAAGGAAGGCGTACGCACCGCCGCGGACGCCGGCCTGCTTCCCCGACCAGACGACCGGCCCCGGTAACATCCGCAGTTTCGGGATCCTGAAGGTTCGGAATCCGTTCGAAGAAGAGCCGCGCTAAGGGGCGGCCGCCAGTCGCGACGCCGGAGAAGCCCCGCGCACTATCCTTCGCGCAAAAGCCTTCTGGCGAAGGCAAGGAAGTCGTCCAGATGTTCGGTGATGATGCGCCGGACGATCTCGAGATTGATCTTCTGGTAGTCATGGACGGCGATATTGCGGAAGCCGACCATCTTCTTCATGCGCTCGGCCAGGTCGGCCTCGAGCAGGCCAGCACGGACGAGCAAGTCGAAGGCCTCGCGCGTCTCCTGGGGAATTCCAACTCGACCGATTCGGACGAGGTGCATGGCCCCGTCGATCGCCGCCTCGCACGCGCGCAGCAGGTTCAGGATGATCGCGTCCTGGCGCGTTTGGTTCGAGACGAGGTTGGCATCGTCGCCGGCATGCTCCTCGCGGACGCGGAAAACGCTACGCTCGATCGTCGCCGCCTTGTTCATGAGGACGTCATCGACCATAGACGGTACCTTCGCTCGCGACGCGGTCGAGCACGCCGCGCCGCTCCTCGTTCAGTCGGGCGTAGAGCGAGAACGCGAGATCCTCGAAGCGGCCTCGCTCCGCGGAATCGCTCTCATAAAGGAGCCGTCCCCCGCCCACAACCTGGATTGCGAAGACCGTCGATGCAGCCCTCAGGTCCGCGAGATCCACCGGGCGCCGAAGGACCGACGCGAGGCGTTCCTGAAGGTCGAAGCGGTCGGAGGGATCCAGGCGCTGCCGCGCGAGCACCGCGAGGTCTACGTCGCTCTCCGGGCCCGCATTCCCGGCGCTCGTCGAGCCGAAAAGATACACGGCCACGAGATCGGGTAAAGCGTCTTGCAGGAGTCGGACAGCTTCCTGCTCGGTGCGGCTCATGGGGGCAATTGTACCGGCGGTCTCCCGTCGGACCCGAGCGGATCTATTCTGCGCTTCTGAACCGGAGGATCGTCCCCTTTGGCCCGACCGCCCAGCCTGTGCGGGCGTCGGAGAAGGCGACGGCGTTCATCGGGGCGTCGCCGGTGCGGGTCCACGTGCGGCCGGCGTCGCGGCTGACGGCCTCCCCCGCGAGGCCGACAACGGCGAGCTCGTCCTTTGTTCCCGGGACGGGCGCGACCGCGGAGTAGAAGCCCGTCGCGGACAACGGCGCGGGAGTCCAGGAAGCGCCATCGTCGTCGGTGCGAATGCCGTTCAAACCAGCGAAGGCGGGCAGCTTGTAGTCGCCGCCCGCGGCAAAGCCGCGCCGGGCGTCGAGGAAGGCGACCGAGAAGAGCCCCGACGACGCGTTGCCCGCGGGCGCGGGAGTCTCGGCAGCCCTCCAGCTGCGACCTCTATCCTTCGTATGGAAGACTCGCGCGACCTTCGCGCCTCCCGTGACAAACCAGGCGTCCGTGCCGCCCTTCAGCGCAAAGAGGCACGTCCCGCTCGCGGCAAAGGCGCCTTCGCCCGATAGTGCCTCGGGCATCGAGAATCCCTCCGGCGCGGCCCACGTCGCGCCGCCATCCCGCGTGACGCGCACGGCGAACCGGCCATTGACGGGGTCGCCCATCACGATTCCGTTCTTCGGATCCCAAAAGGCGATGGCGTCGTAGAAACCGTCCTTGTCCGGATTGGTGTGGACGAGCGTCCATGTCGTACCGGCGTCGGTCGAGCGGTAGATGCGGGCGGCGTCGCCGGTCCCGGCGCTCATGAGGACTACCGTGTTCGCATCGAGCGCTTCGATGTCGCGAAAGTCGAGCACCTCGCCGCCCGGCACCGTCCGCTTCTCCCAATGCTCGCCGTCCTTCGTGCGGAGGACCGTGCCGCCGGCGCCGCTCGTCCAGGCGTGTTTCGCGTCGAGAACCGCGAGGCCGCGCAGTTCCGCGGTCGAGCCGCTCGACTGGGGGACCCATGCGGCCGCAAGTGTTGCGGCGAGAAGAAGCGCGCTCACTTCTCCCAGAACATTCGGATCGAAACGAGTATCAGGAACCCCGCGAACATCCGCCGCAGCGTGAGGTCCGACACGGGCTGGACGAGTCGCGCGCCGACGTAGGCGCCGAGGAAGAGTCCCGCGGCGATCAGCGCGGCATAGCCGATGTTGAGGTTCCCGTTCTTCCAGTAGACCCACGCGGAGAGCGCGCCCACGGGAAGCAGGAGGGCCCCGAGCGACGTGCCGACGGCGGCGTGTTGCGAGAGGCCGTAGAAGAAGACGAGCGCCGGCACGACGATCAGGCCGCCGCCGATGCCGAACATGCCGGCCGAGATCCCTGCGAGCAGGCCGATCGCGAGAAGCCCGGCGACCTGCATCGTCAGGCCTGCCGGCCGCCCCCGGTGAGCGCGAGGCCCGTCTCGCGAGCATCGGCTCCCCCGCGGATGAGCATCGCTTCGTCGGGGGCGTTCGTCGTGATCGAGGCCACCCCCGAAAGGATCAGCTTGCGGATCTCGTCCGCGTCATCGACGGTCCAGGGATGAACCGAGAGCCCGGCCGCCGCGGCCTGCGCGAGCAGCGCCGGCGAGACGAGGTCTTTCTTGGGGCCGATGGCATCGACAGGCGGAAAGAGGGGCGTCGGCTGCGCCGGCGAGGGCAGCGCGACCGGATGGTCGAACAGAAAGCTCGTCGCGATCTCGGGCCCGGCCTCGCGCATGCGCTTGAGGAACTCGGCGTCGAACGACGCGACCAGGCAGCGGTCGGCGAGGCCGAACACACTCGCGAGCTTCGCCACGCGGCGCGCCATCGTCCCGTGCTGCATGGCCGGCCCGCTCTTGACCTCGACCACGTACCGTAGGCTGCGCCCGTAGCGGTGAAACACCTGTTCGAGCCGCGGGATCCTGTATTCGCCGAACTCGGACGGAATCGAGAGCCGCTCGAGCTCGCGCCAGGTGAAGCTGCGAACCGATATGCGCTGCGTGCCGAGGACGACGTCCTCGTCGTGGAAGAGGACCGCCTCGCCGTCCCGCGTCTGGCGTAGGTCGAACTCGACGGCGTCCACGCAAAAGCTCTCGGCGAAGTCGAGGCTCTCGATCGTATTCTCGCGCGCGCGGCGGGGCGCCCCGCGGTGGCCGACGATCCAGGTGCCGTGCGGCTCTTTCCACTGGCTCATGTGGGCCGCATTATGCGCGAAGTGCCCCAAGTGTCGTAGGGGCGGGAATTGCCCCGCCCGGGCGGCCCGAGGGCCGCCCCTACGACCCCTGTTTCGAAGCGTCGCGTATCTCCTGGAGGATGGCGGAAAGCGCCGCGTCGGGGTCGGGCGCCGCCGTCACTGGCCGGCCAATCACGAGGAGGTTCGCGCCCCCGGCGATCGCCGAAGCCGGCGTCGCGACGCGCTTCTGGTCCTGAACGTCGGTGCCCTCCGGACGAATCCCCGGCACGACCGTGAAGAAGTCCGGCCCGCACGCGTCCCGAATCGCGGCCAAGTCGGTGGCCGAGCAGACGACGCCGTGGAGCCCGCAGTCCTTCGCGAGGAGAGCGAGCCGGCGCGCGATGCCCTCGGGGTGCCCCGCCATGGATAGGTCCGCGAGCGCCCGCATGTCGATCGAGGTCAAGAGCGTCACCGCGATCAGCCGCGCGAGGCCCGCGCGCTCGGCCGCCTCGCGCGCGGCTTCGAGCCTCGCGCGCCCACCTGCGGCATGCACGTTGACCATCGAGGCACCGGATCTCGCGGCCGACGTCACGGCGCCGGCGACCGTCGCCGGGATGTCGTGGAACTTGAGGTCGAGAAATACTTTCGCTCCCCCCGCGCAGGCCGCGACGTCCGCGACGAGCGACGGGCCCTCGGCAACGAACGCCTCGAGGCCGACTTTCATCCAGCCGACGCGCCCGGCGAACCTCCGCGCCGCCGCGAGGACTTCGGCGCGCGTTCCGAAATCGAGCGCGATGCAGACCCGTTCGCCGCCCGACTCCGTCGTCACCCCTCTGCCCCCGCTTCCTCGCCGACCTTCCCGACGCGGTGGGCGCGGCCGACGAGATCGGCGACGGTCGTCTTCCTCGCTTCGCAGTAGGCGGCGAGCTCCGCGACGAGGCGCCCGGAAACGCCCGGATCCTTGAAATTCGCCGTACCGACCTGGACGGCCGTCGCGCCCGCGGCCAGGAACTCCAGCACGTCGGAGAGCTCCGCGATGCCGCCGATCCCCATGAGCGGCACGCCCGGAAGCGCCTTCGCCACCTGGTAGACCATGCGCACCGCGAGCGGCCGGATGGCCGGCCCCGAGAGGCCGCCGGTGCCGAAGGAGATGCGCGGCTTCGCTGTCTCGGGATCGATCGCCATGCCGACGAACGTGTTCACGAGGGTGAGAACGTCGGCGCCGCCGTCGCGCGCCGCGCGCGCCGACTCGACGAGATCCGGCGCGTTGGGCGAGAGCTTGACGAGGAGCGGCCGCCTGGTCGACTTGCG
>JANMPW010000332.1:0-5075 GCA_031370065.1 Acidobacteriota bacterium | reverse complement strand
GGGGCACGGCAGTGAATGACCTCTTGAGAATCGACGGCGACGTTGCGGGCCGAGTCGCCTAATTCTTCTTCAGGTACTCCTGCGGAATCGTCGCCGGCGCGTTGGGCAGATACTGCGGCGGGATCGGCCTGTCGGGCTTCTCGGTGTCCCAGATGACCGAGGCGATCCACCAGCGCCGGCCGTCGTTGACGAGTTGGATGCTGTTGATGCCACGCACGAACGGCTTCTCGTCGGAGGGCGCGTGGCGCGACTCGTAGGTCGAGAAGACCTGGCAGACGTTGCCGAAGCAGTCGGTCTTTCGCGCCGCCTCGCGCTCGAAGAAGGACGTCGGTTCACCCTTCTGCTTCGCCGCGGCGATGGACTTGCGGACGCGCTCCTCGAACCCATCCACGTCGAGCACGGTGAAGAGCTCGCCGCGCGGGTCCTTCGGCGGCACGAGCATGCCGACCGGCAGGAAGATCGCGCGCATCCGCTCCCAGTTCGGCCCGCCGTCTTCGCCGTGGCTCACCGAGGCATAGAGCGCGGCGACGATCGCATCGACCGAAGCCCCGTCAGAATCGGAGGGGCGGCTGGCGGCCGGAGGCGCCGCTCGGCGTTCGGGCGCCGGCCCACCGGGCGTCGGCATCCGCTGTTGCTCGGCTTCCGCGTTGGGGTCGTGGAGGCGCTGCCTCACGATGGGTGTCACGCCGGGCGGGACGGCTGCGGGCGGGGTCGGGCGCGGTGCAAACTGCGCGCTCGCGTAAGAGACACCGGCGACGAGGGCCGCGATCGCGCCAACGAAGATGAAGATCCGTCTCATGGGCATTCTCCTTTGCGGCGGGTGAGCGTCAGGGCGTTTCCCGGCCGAGGTACATCGGTGGGATCGGATTATCCACCCGCTCGTTGTCCCAGGCGAGCGCGGCGATCCACCAGCGGCGGCCGTCGCTGACGAGCTGGATGCTGTGGACACCCCTGGCGAATGGCGCCGGGTCCTTCGGCTCGCGGAGGATCTCGCAGGTGGAGAAACCTGGGCCGGGGCGGCATGCCCTCGACGCTCCTCAGGAGCGCGCCCGCCGTGCGAGCCAGCCGTCCAGCGAGAAGCGGTCGGCGTCGCCCGGAAGCATCAGCACGAAGAGAAGCAGGGCGAGCCTCGGGATCACGTGGGTGTGGAACTCGTAGAGCGGCTCCTTCAGGAGGTGACCGAACGTGACGACGAGCAGCACGAGCCCGAGCGCGACGAGCGCGTCGCGGACGCGCCAGCCGACGAGCAGCAGCGCGCCCGCCACGAGCTCGACGACGGGAATCGTCACTCCGGCCAGCCAGAGGGACCACATCGGCAGGAACGTATCGGCGTATGGATCCACGAACCACTTGTGCGCGTGGCCGGCGGGCGTCACGGTGAACACCTTGTAGACGCCCGCCATGAAGAAGATGAGACCGAGGACCCCGCGGGCGAAAAAGATCGCCCAGCTCCGGCGCGCCGAATCCGAGAACGGCATTGGACCTCCTGCTTGCTCCCGCTGCTGACTCCGGTAGACTCCGCGGAAATCGCGGCGGGCTCGCGACCCCAAGAACGATACGCCGTTTGCGCCGCGGGAGGACCGATGGACGCGCCCGAGTCGAAATCGCTCCCCGAAAACGCTTACCGCCTGCTTGCCCCCGGCGAAACCTACCGGCCCGTCGTCGCGGCCTCGGCGAACGTGCCGGAGACGACGTGGCGTTCGGTGCTATGGGGCCTCTTTCTCTGCGCGATCTTCACGGCGGCGTCGGCGTACTCGGGCCTGAAGGTCGGGCAGGTCATGGAGGCGGCGATCCCGATCTCGATCCTCGCGATCGGCCTGGCGAGAGTTTACGCCCGGCGCTCGACCCTCCTCGAGAACGTGATCATCACGGGAATTGGCGGCGTCTCGGGCGCGGTCGTCGCCGGAGCGATCTTCACGCTGCCCGCGCTTTACATCCTGAAGCTCGATCCGCATCCCTGGCAGACGATCTTCATCTGCCTGGCCGGCGGGTGCCTCGGCGTCCTCTTCCTCATCCCGCTGCGCCGGTACTTCGTGCGCGACACGCACGGGCAATTCCCGTATCCCGAGGCGACGGCGATCACGGAAGTGCTCGTCACGGGCGAGAAGGGCGGCTCGCAGGCGAAGCTCCTGCTCGAGGCGACGGGCATCGCCGCGGTCTACGACTTCTTCGTCACGACCTTCCAGGTCTGGAAGGAGACCGTGGACTTCCGGTTCGTTCCGGCCGTCAACACGCTCGCCGAGAAGGCTCGCATGGTCCTGCGCTTCGACGCCATCGCCTTCATCCTCGGCCTCGGCTACGTGATGGGCCTGCGCTCCTCGATGCTGCTGTGCGCGGGGGGCGCCCTCTCGAACCTCGTTCTGGTGCCGCTCATCTGGTTCATCGGCCAGCACTTCCCGGATGTCGCCGTCTACCCGGCCGCTGTCCCGATCGCGAAGATGACGGGGACCGAGATCTTCCGCGGCTACGTGCGCTTCATGGGCGTGGGCGCGATTGCGACGGCCGGCATCTTCGGGATCATCAAGTCGCTCAAGATCGTTGCCGGCTCGTTCTCGATCGCCGCGAAAGCGTTCCGCCAGGGGGAAGCCGGAGGACTCGAGCGTACCGACCGGGACATGGCCATCGTGAAGATCCTCGTCGGCGTCATCGTGTCGGCGCTGGCCGTGGCGGTCTTCCTCGGCAACCTGGGCGCGACGGCGGTCGTGGCGCTCATCGGCCTCGCGCTCACCCTCGTGTTTTCCTTCTTCTTCACGTCGGTCGCGGCCAATGCGATCGCGACGACGGCGCGCAACCCGGTGTCGGGGATGACGATGCTGACGATCATCATCTCCTCCGTCGTGCTCCTCGAGTTCGGCGTCTCCGGCCGGTCGGGGATGTTCTTCGTGATGGCGATCGCGGGGATGGTGTGCACGGCGCTCTCGGTCTCGGGCCAGACTGTCACGGACCTCAAGGCCGGCTACTGGCTGGGCTCCACGCCCGCCGCACAGGAGCGCGCCAAGTTCTACGGCGTCGTCGTGTCGGCGGTCGTCGTCGGCCTCGTCATCGTTGCGCTCGCGCGGACCTTCCAGTTCGGCGAGGCCGCTTTCGGCGATGCGCGGCCGGTCCTCGCGTCGCCGCAGGCCTCCATCATGAAGGCGCTCGTCGAGGGCTTCATGAGCCGCCAGCCGGTGGCGTACCTGCTCTTCGGGGCGGGCGCGATGGTTGCCGTCGTCATGGAGATGCTGCGCATCCCGGCGCTGACCTTCGCGCTCGGCATGTACTTGCCGCTCGAGTTGAACACTCCTGCCCTGGTCGGCGGCGCCATCTCGCACTTCGTCACGAAGCGGTCGGAAGAGAAGGGCGGCGCGGCGGGCCGGACGATGCGCGAGCGGGCGGTCATCATCGCGTCGGGACTCATGGCCGGGGGCGCGCTCGGCGGCGTCTTCGGCGCGGCGCTGCGCCTCTTCGGCTGGTATCGGGAGGACTGGATCAAGCTGCCGTTCTACGACAACGACCCGGTTTCGCAGCTCATGAGCTCCGCAGGGTTCATCGCCCTGTGCCTCTACCTGTGGTTCGGAGCCGTGAAGAAGGAAAAGGCCGCCTGATGGACCGCCTCGATCAGGTCACCGCCACCGCCATCCTCGGCATCGACACGCTCTGGGGCGGCGACGTGATGAACCCGTCGGGGACGGGGCGCTTCATCGCGGACTCCTGGTTCTCGGACGAGCCGCTGCCGGAGGCGTACACGCACGCGGCCGCGAAGAAAGTGCGCGAGAGCGGTGGAGTCTCGGCGAAAGCGCCGGACCGGGCGGCGATCGAGGCGTACCTCGCCGCCGTGGACGTCAAGGGGGCGATCGACGCGATGACCGCCGAAGGGAAGAAGCTCGGCGGCCTGCGTGGGGCCTACTTCGACGGTCTCGGAATCTGTTTCGCCGCGATGTGGGATCTCGTCATGGAGATTCTGGGCAAGGGGCCTGCCGTGCCCTACGAGCGCTGCGTGATCGCCTCGACGGGAAAGCCCCCCGAGCCGTCGCATCCCGAGAAAAAGCGCGAGCGCGTCGCGGAGCTTCTCGCCAGAGCCGGATATCCGTCGAAGACGGAGCCGGGGTTGCTCGCCGCCGTCGACGCCTGGCGCAAAGAGCGCGTGGTCCCGCGAAAAGCGATCCCCGCGCTCGCCGACGCCTTCATCGCGCAGTTCGACGCGGAAACGTCGAAGCACCTGGTCCCGCACCTGCCCACGGACCTGCGTGATGTTCCGCGCGCGAACATGAAGTTTCTGCCGATCAAGGACGCCTGGTTCTCCGGCTCGATGAACTACATCGGCCGCGCCCGCCGGCCCGACGGCTCGCCCGAGTACGAGGCCACCTACGAGATCAACGCCTCGCTCGAGATCAGCGTGCCGGAGTTCATGCAGCTCGTCTCGCACGAAGTCGTGCCCGGCCACGTCACGACCTCGGCCTTGATCCAGGGCCTCTACGTCCGCGGCCGTATGGGGTTCGAGGGGACCGTCCTGACCATGAACTCGCGCGCCGCGGCGCTCGCCGAGGGAATCGCCAACAACGGGATCCTCATCGCGATGGGCGTCACGGAGGTCGAAGAGCTGCCGGATGAAGACCTCCAGATTGGCGTCAACCTTGCGCTCCTCCAGGACGACGCCAAGAACCAGTCGTCGTACCTGACGTGGAAGGAGGACGTGCCGCAGAAGGACGTCGCCGCGACGCTGCGGCAGGAGTGCCTTGTCTCGACGGAACGTGCGGGCAAGCTCTCGGGCGCCTGGGGCCGCCACCCGCTTCTCGGCCGGATGTACCTCCCGGCCTACCGCGCGGGAACCGAGCTCGTCGCGAGGCTGCGGCGCGAACACCCGCCCGAGAAGATCCTGCCCGCGATGTACGGCGTGAAAGGCCTCGTCGACGCGTCGACGCTGCCGGCCGTCGTCTCGACGTAACGCCGGCCGCTCCTACCTCGTTCTTCCGAACGCGTCGAGTGCGTCGTCGTCGCCGCGCTCGAACGCAAGCTCGGCTTCGAGACCGATCCGGTCGCGTCCGATCGTGACGACCGCGAGCGTCCGCTCGCCTTCGCGGTAGGCGAGCGTGGCG
>JANMPW010000308.1:0-8019 GCA_031370065.1 Acidobacteriota bacterium | reverse complement strand
GGCTACATGGCGCCCGAGCAGGTGCGCGGCAAGCCCGCCGACAAGCGCAGCGATCTCTTCGCCTTCGGGACGATCCTGTACGAGATGCTGTCGGGGCAGCGGGCGTTCCGGGGCGATACGGCGGCCGACACGATCACGGCGATCCTGACGAAGGAGCCGCCGGACCTCTCGCAAACGAACAAGGACGTCCATCCGGGTCTCGACCGGATCGTGCGGCACTGCCTCGAGAAGAACCCCGAGGAGCGGTTCGAGTCGGCCCGCGACCTCGCGTTCGACCTCGAGGCTCTGTCGGGTCTCTCGGCACCGGGCGCGTCGACGGGAGCGCTGCGCGTGCCGGCGCACGCAAAGCGCCGCACCTGGCCTCTGCTCGCGGGCACGGCGCTCTTTTCGGCCGCGATCGCGGGATTCTTCGCCTTTTCCGCCGGCAGGAAGTCGGCGTACGTCGCCCCGCCGTCCTTCCGACAGATCACCTTCTCGCGCGGCGAGGTCGGCGGATCCCTTTTTGCGCCGGACGGCCAGACGATCGTGTACGCCGCGGCCTGGGAGGGCAAGCCCTTCGAGATCTTCATCAACCGGCCCGAAAGCCCGGAGTCGCGGCCGTTCGGACTCGGCAACGCCGAGGTTCTCGCGATTTCGAAATCCGGAGAAATGGCGGTCTCGCTCAATCGCCGTCAGGCGCAATCCTTCACACGCACCGGGCGACTCGCGCGGATCTCGATCGCGGGTGGCGCGCCGCGCGACATCCTCGACGACATCGAGTTGGCCGACTGGGGACCGGACGGCCAGAGCCTCGCGATCGTCCGCGACGCCGGAGTCAAGAACCGCCTCGAGTTTCCAATCGGAAAAGTGCTCTACGAAACGAGCGGCTGGGTCCAGAACCCCCGGGTCTCGCCCCGGGGGGACCTCGTGGCTTTCATCGATCACCCGTACCCATCGGACGACGGCGGGTTCGTGGCGGTCGTCGATCGGGCGGGAAAGAAGAGGACGTTGTCGCCCCTCTACGCGACGGCGCAGGGGCTCGCCTGGAAGCCGGACGGCTCGGAGATCTGGTACACGGCGGCCGAGGGCGGCTTCAACCGCGCCGTGCACGCCGTCACGCTCTCGGGAAGCACGCGCCTGGTCGGCAGGGTGCCGGGCATCAGCACGATCCGGGACATTTCGAAGGACGGGCGGGTCCTGATGACCAACGAGAGCGCCCGCCTCGGCATCCTCGGACGGGGCCCCGGGGAAGAGAAGGAGCGGGAGCTCTCCTGGCTCGACTATTCGCTCATTACCGACATGACGCCCGACGGGCGCGCGATTCTCATCACGGAATCGGGGGAGGGCGGCGGCCCGGGCTACGGAGCGTACCTGCGCAAAATGGACGGTTCGCCTGCCGTTCGTCTGGGTGAAGGCTCCACGGAGGCCTTCTCCCCGGACGGCAACTGGGCGATCTCGATTGCCCACCCCGCGGCGCCCCAGATCGTTCTCCTTCCGACCAGCGTGGGCGAGCCGCGCGCTCTGTCGCGGGAGGGCCTCGACCCGTTCAACGCCGACTTCTTTCCCGACGGGAAGCGGATTCTCTTCACGGCCACAGAAGCCGGTCACGGAACCCGCCTCTATGTGCGCGACCTCGCGGGCGGAAAGCCGCGAGCGATCACGCCCGAAGGCTATTCGCTCTTCCGCGGCACGATCACGCCCGACGCGAAGTCCTCCGTGGTCAGCGGCCCGGATCGGCGGATCTATCTCTATCCCCTCGAGGGCGGCGAGCCGACGCCGCTGATCGGTCTTGTCAGGGAGGATCTCCCCGTCCGGTTCTCGCCGGATGGCCGCACGCTTTTCGTTCAGACGCGCGGCGGTATTCCGTCCCGGGTCTACCGATACGACGTCGTCTCGGGGAAGAAGGAGCTCTGGAAGGAGCTGGCCCCGGCGGACGCGGCCGGCCTGAACTCCGTCAGCCGTTTTGTCGTAACGCCGGACGGGAAGACCTACGCCTATAGCTACTTGCGGGTGCTCTCGTACCTCCAACTCGTCGAGGGGATGAAGTGACGCTTGCCGCCGGCTCGCGCCTCGGGCCCTACGAGATTCTCGCGCCCATCGGCGCGGGCGGGATGGGCGAGGTGTACCGGGCGCGCGACGAGCGTCTGAAGCGCGACGTCGCGGTGAAGGTGCTGCCGGCGTCCTACTCGCAGGACGCGGACCGTCTGCGGCGCTTCGAGCAGGAGGCGCAGGCTGCGGGCGGGCTGAACCATCCGAACATCACCGCGGTCTACGACCTGGGGTTGCACGAAGGCGCGCCGTACATCGTGACGGAGCTGCTCGAGGGCGAGACGCTGCGCGGGCGGCTTTCCGGCGGGGCGATTGCGGTGCGCAAGGCGATCGATTATGCGGTGCAGATCACCAGAGGCCTCGCGGCGGCGCACGAGAAGGGGATCATCCACAGAGACTTGAAGCCCGAGAACCTGTTCCTCACGAACGACGGGCGGGTGAAGATCCTCGACTTCGGTCTGGCCAAGCTGACCCAGCCCGAAGGCCAGGCGGCGCAGCAGACGAACCTGCCCACGGCACCGGCGGCGACGGAGCCGGGCGTCGTGATGGGGACGCTCGGCTACATGTCGCCCGAGCAGGTCAAGGGAAAGCCTGCCGACCAGCGGTCGGACCTCTTCGCGTTTGGCGCGATTCTCTACGAAATGCTCTCGGGGGCTCGCGCGTTCCACCGGGACTCGGCGGCGGAGACGATGTCGGCGATCCTGCGCGAGGAGCCGCCAGACCTCTCGGCCACCAACAAGAGCGTCCAGCCCGGGCTCGAGCGGATCGTGCGGCACTGCCTCGAGAAGAACCCGGAGGAGCGGTTCCACTCGGCGCATGACCTGGCGTTCGACCTCGAGACGCTGTCGGGTGTCTCGACGCCGCGGCTCGGGGCGGCAGAGTTGTCGCGGGCGCCGCGGCGACTTCGGGTGCCGCTGCTGGTCAGCATCGCCGTTGCCCTGGCCGGCATGGCGGCGGCCTACTTCGCCGGTAAGAAGGCAGGCTACGTTTCGCCCCCGTCCTTTCACCAGCTCACGTTCCGCCGCGGCGAGATCAGGTCGGCGCGGTTCTCGCCCGACGGTCGGACGGTTCTCTACACGGCCGGCTGGGAGGGTAAGCCTCTCGAGATCTTCGTCAACCGTCTGGAGAGCCCCGAGTCCCGCCCCTTCGGTCTCGCGGGCGCAGAAGTCCTGGCCATCTCGCGTTCTGGCGAGATGGCTGTTTCACTGGGTCGCCATATCGTGGCGGCGTTCACGAGGAGCGGCACCCTCGCCCGGATGAGCCTGTCCGCCGTCAGCGCTCCGCGCGAGATCCTCGAGGACGCGCAGTGGGCCGACTGGGCGCCGGACGGAGGAAGTCTCGCGGTCGTGCGTGACGTCGGGGGCCGCAACCGACTCGAATTCCCGATCGGAAAGGTGCTCTACGAGACGGCCGGCTGGATCTCGCACCCGGCCGTGTCTCCGAACGGGGATCTGGTCGCGTTCGTGGACCATCTGGCGCGGGGAGACGACGGCGGAAGGATCGCGGTCGTGGATCTCTCCGGAAAGAGCAGACACCTGACGGGAGCTTTCGAGAGCATGCAGGGACTCGCCTGGTCACCGGGGGGCCGCGAAATCTGGTTCACGGCTGCGCCGACCGGCGGCAATCGCGGTCTCTGGGCGGTGACGCCTTCGGGCTATTCCCGGCTTCTCACCCGGGGGACGGCGCCGCTGACCATCCAGGACGTATCGGCCGACGGCCGGGTCCTGATGCTGCAGGACACGTCTCGCCTGGGAATGGTCGTCCGCCTCGCCGGCGAAGAGAAGGAGCGCGATCTCTCGTGGCTCGACTGGTCGATTGCGGCCGGCCTGACGCCGGACGGCAAGACGCTTCTCTTCTTCGAGTCGGGGGAGGGAGGTGGCGCCGGTTACTCCGTCTATCTGCGAAACACGGACGGGTCCTCCGCGGTGCGGCTCGGCGAGGGAGCCCCTGGAACTCTTTCGCCGGACGGGAAGTGGGTGCCCTCTGTGCTTCATGGCGCCTCCGAGCCACAGATCGCCGTGTTCCCGACGGGGGCCGGGGAGGCGAGAAAACTCCCGCGGGACGGCTTGTCCATTGAGCGGCCGGATTGGCTCCGCGACGGCAAGCGCATACTCTTCACGGCCAACGAGGCCGGCCGCGGCTCGCGTGTGTACGTTCAGGATCTCGTCGGCGGACGGCCGCGCGCCCTGACGCCGGAGGGTTACAGGAGTTTCCGGTGGACGGTCTCGGCCGACGGCAGATCCGTCGTGGCAACGGGCCCGGACGGGAGGTTCTACCTCTATCCGCTCGAGGGAGGAGAGCCAACGGCTCTTGTCGGGCTGTCCGGCCTCGACATCCCGATCCGCTGGACCGCCGACGGACGGTCCCTGTACGTCTACAGGCGCGGAGAGCTGCCCGCCAGGGTCTATCAAGTCGACGTCGCGACGGGTCACAAGCAACTGTGGAAGGAGTTGATGCCTGTCGACTCGGCCGGAGTCGTGGACATCGTGTCGGTTTGCCCGACTCCCGACGGCCGCTCCTATGCTTATAGCTACGCGCGCATTTTGTCGAACCTCTACGTGGTCGAGGGGCTGAAGTAGATGACGCTCGCTGCGGGCACGCGCCTCGGGCCTTACGAGATCCTCGCGCCCATCGGCGCGGGTGGGATGGGGGAGGTGTACCGGGCGCGGGACGAGCGGTTGAAGCGCGACGTCGCGGTCAAGGTGCTGCCGACTTCGTACTCGCAGGATGCGGATCGCTTGCGGCGCTTCGAGCAGGAGGCTCAGGCGGCGGGCGGATTGAACCACCCGAACATCACGGCGGTCTACGACATTGGCTCGCACGACGACGCGCCGTACATCGTGACGGAGCTGCTCGAGGGCGAGACGCTGCGGGCGCGGCTGTCGGGCGGCGCGATCGCGGTTCGCAAGGCGATCGACTACGCGGTGCAGATCACGAAGGGCCTCGCTGCGGCGCACGAGAAGGGGATCATCCACAGGGATCTCAAGCCCGAGAACCTGTTCCTCACGAACGACGGTCGGGTCAAGATCCTCGACTTCGGTCTCGCAAAGCTGACGCAGCTGGAAGGGCAGGCGGCGCAGCAGACGAACCTTCCGACGGCGCCCGCGGCGACGGAGCCGGGCGTGGTGATGGGGACGCTCGGGTACATGTCGCCCGAGCAGGTCAAGGGCAAGCCGGCGGACCAGCGGTCGGACCTCTTCTCCTTCGGCGCGATCTTGTACGAGATGCTCTCGGGCGCCCGCGCGTTCCACCGGGACTCGGCGGCGGAGACGATGTCGGCGATCCTGCGGGAAGAGCCGCCGGATCTTTCCGCGACGAACCGGAATATCCAGCCCGGGCTCGAGCGGGTCGTGCGGCACTGCCTCGAGAAGAATCCGGAAGAGCGCTTCTACTCGGCGCGCGATCTTGCATTCGACCTCGAGGCGCTGTCGGGATTGTCGGGCTCGACCGCGGTGGTGACCGGAGCCGTCTCTGGCGCGAAAAGCCGCCCGTCGTTGCAGCTACTCCTCGGCTCAGTCCTGGCGACCGCCCTCGTCTGCGGCCTGGCGGCTTACTTCGCCGTTCAGCGGGCTGCCAACCGTCCGCCGCCCTCTTTCCATCAGCTCACATTTCGCCGCGGCCAGATCCTGTCGGCGCGGTTCGCTCCGGACGGGCAGGCCGTCATGTACTCGGCGGCCTGGGACGGAAAGCCCATGGAGATCTTCGGCGGCCGGCCCGAGAGCCCCGAGTCACGGCCGTTCGGCCTCGTCGGCGCCGAGGTTTTTGCGATCTCGAAGTCAGGAGAAATGGCCGTTTCTTTGAACCGCCGCGCCGCGGGCGGCGGCTTCCAGCGAACCGGCACCCTCGCGCAGCTCTCGGTGGCCGGCGGCGCCGCCCCGCGCGACATCTTGAAGGAGATCGAGTGCGCGGACTGGTCGCCGGACGGCAAGAGCCTGGCGATCGCGCGGGTGGTTTCCGGGAAAATGAGGCTCGAGTATCCCGCCGGAAAAATTCTGTACGAAACACACGGTTGGGTCAGCCATCCGCGCGTCTCCCCGGATGGGACCCTGATCGCCTTCATCGACCACCCCACTCCCGGCGACGACGGAGGATCGATCGCGACCGTGGATCGTTCCGGACGCATGAAAAAGCTCTCGGAACCGTTTGCCTCGGCGCAGGGCCTCGCATGGTCGCCGAATGGCGAGGTCTGGTTCACGGCAACCCGCGTCGGCGGCAACCGCTCGCTCCGTTCGGCGACGTTGGGTGGAAGGGTTCGAGAGCGCGTCCGTGTTCCGGGCGCGCTGACTCTCCAGGACATCTCGCGCGACGGCCGGCTGCTCGTGACCCGAGACTCCTTGAGGAGCGAGATCGTCGCCCTCCCCCCGGGCGAGACGAAGGAGCGCGATCTCACCTGGCTCGACTGGTCGCTGCCCGCCGCCATGCCCGTCGACGGCAAACGGATTCTTTTTTCCGAAACGGGAGAGGGAGGAGGAGCGGGCTACTCGGCGTACATCCGAGGCACGGATGGCTCCCCTGCCGTGCGCCTCGGTGAGGGCAGCGCCCAGGACCTCTCTGCCGACGGCGAGTGGGCCCTCGCGATCGCTCACCCCGCCTCCGACCCGCAGCTGGTGGCCTACCCGACCGGGGCGGGCGAGCCGAGGCTCTTTTCGAAAGAAGGGCTCTCGGTGTACGGGGCGACCTTCATGCCGGACGGCAAGCAGATTCTTTTCACGGCAAGCGAGCCGGGGCACCGGCCGCGGGTCTACCTTCGGAGCATCGACGGCGGAAAACCGCGGCCAGTGTCTCCGGAAGGGTTCCAGGGCGGGCTCGTGGCGCCGGACGGCAAATGGGTCGTGGTCACCGGGCCCGACCGGAAGACTTACCTGTACCCGACGTCCGGAGGGGAGCCGACCGCGGTTCCTGGTCTCGACCGGGAAGACAACGTGGACCAGCTGAGCCTCGACGGCCGTTTCCTCTTCGTCCATCGTGGAGGAGAGATGCCCGCAAAGGTCTTCCTCCTCGACATCTCGACCGGACGCAAGGAACTGTGGCGGACCCTGATGCCGGCCGACGCGGCGGGCGTCCCCGAGATCGGTATTACTCCCACGCGGAGCGGAGAGGGGTACGTCTACAGTTACATCCGTACGCTGTCGGACCTGTTTCTGGTCGACGGCGTGAGGTGAGGGAGGGGTCTTCCACCGCTTCCTGTGATATGCTCATGCACATGTGCATCAGCGCTGTTCCAGACGGCGGGTGACCTCGTGAGCGCCACCCGACGCACCCAGCTCCTCATGGAGCCGGCCGAGTTTCGCCGGCTCCAGGTACTCGCGAGGCAGCGCAAGACCTCGGTCGCCGCCCTGATCCGTTCGGCGGTCCGCGAGACCTATCTCTCCCCGACCGCCGACCGAGGGCCGATCGTCGAGGCGATCGCCGCGATGCGACTGCCCGCGATCGACTGGCGGCGCACCAAGAAGGAGATCGAGGAGGCCCGTGCGGGCCTTCCTTGATACCAACGTCTTTCTCTACGCGGCCGGCTCCGCGCACGCGGAGAAGGAGCCTTGCGTCCGCCTGCTGAGGCGCGTGGCCGACGGTTCGTTCGAGGCGACGACGAACAGCGAGGTGGTCCAGGAAATCCTGTACGTGCCCACGCGTCGCGGCCGGCGCGAGGACGCCGTCGTCCTGGCGCGCCGAGTGGCTTCACTCTTTCCGGACCTGTTGCCCGTGACCCGCGACGACGTTCTCGGCGCCTGCGATCTGGTCGAGCGTTATCCCGGCCTCGCGGTTCGCGACGCGATTCATGCGGCGTCGATGCTGCGAAATGGGATCAAGCGGGTCATCAGCGTGGACGCCGACTTCGACCAGATTCGGGAGCTGCGGCGGGTCGAGCCGGACAGGGCCTGAGGCCGGCGGCTCCACGAGTACAGCTTCCAGAACTCCAGCCTCTTCCCGTAGACGTGGATGCGGGCGGGACGCCGGTGCGCGATGTATGGTATAAATGGATTCCATACATAC
>JANMPW010000102.1:0-4040 GCA_031370065.1 Acidobacteriota bacterium | reverse complement strand
CCACTTCACGTCGTCCAGCTTCTCGGCGAGCTCGGTCAGGCGCGCCGCGTGCTTCTCGAATGCCTTCACGATCTCGGCGGTCGAGCCGGGCTCCTGCGCGAGCTCGTAGTTGCTCTGCCCCGTCGCGACGATCTCGCCGAGGGCCCGCACTTCCTCGGCCATTCCCCACGCGATCCGGCCGGCCGTCCGCGACGCTTCGTGCGGCTTGTAGTCGAGCTTGCCCTCGGGAAGCGCCTTCAGCACCTTCACAAAGGCCGGGCACTCCCGCTTCCAGCGTTCGACGAAAAACTCGCGATCGTTCATGGATTCATCGTATCCGTTCCCGTCGGCGCGCGGGAGTGGGACACTTGACCCCCTGGACGGATTTTCGGCACGGAAGCGAAGAAAGACGAGAACTTCCCTGATAGAAAGTCGCCCATGACGAGACACCGAGCGTTTCCGTAGTCGGACGCCGGGGAGGATTCAATGGAAGGCCTGGATCTCGAAGGACTGCTCGGCGGGTTTTCGCTTGCGACGATCCTCCTCGCCGTTCTCTTCGGCCTCGTCGGGTTCGCGGCGTTTCGCTACGGCCGAAAGAACGACGAGCCGCGGCCGCTCTTTCTCGGCATCGCGCTCATGGCCTACGGCTACTTCGTCACGAACGCCTGGGTCTCGCTGGCCATCGGATCGGCCCTGACGCTCGCGCTCTTCTTCCCGCGCTGAACCCTCAGGCGGGGCCCGCTCTCAGAGCATCCCGACCGCGCGGGAGGCGAGGATCGCAATGATCGAGAGGGAGATGAGCGACTGCAACATACAGAGGGCCTTCGCCCAACGCGAGAGGATCGCGGTGTCGGTCGGCGAAAACGCCGTGCTCGTGTTGAAGGCGAGGAACACGTAGTCGATGAAGCGGGGCATCCAGTTCTCGGGATGCTCCATCGGAACCCCATCCATCATCTGGGGAAAGAAGAACGCGCCCGCCGTGTGGCCGCCCCTCTTTTCGCGCTCGTGGGGGCCGCCCGCATCGAGCCGCCAGTACCAGATCGCGAAGACGAGGACGTTCGTCACCCAGAGCGTCGCCGCGGAACCGAGAAGCGAAGCGGGCGATTCCACCTTCGACGGAAGCCGGAAGATCAGCAGCCCGAGCGAGCCCGCGAGCGCCAGCGTGACGACTCCGCTGATGGCGTAGCCGAAGAACGCATCGATCTGGTGCTTGCCCGCGCGGTGCGCCAGCGTCGCCGGGATGAGCAATGTCACGACGAGGGCGAGCAATAGCCACCGCGGGCCCACGACGAGCGAGTGCGGCAAGGAGAGCGAGATGCCCGCGACGCCCACCAGCGCGATGAGGACGGGCAACCGCGCCTCGGGGTTGGCGATCTTCGGAGTGCCGGACACGGGACAAGCCTAGCAGGATGCGAGCCTCGCCCCCTTACCAGGCGACGCCGTAGTCCTCGCCGTAGTCGCTCGAGCCGCCCCACATCGTGCCGTGCTCGCGATCGAAGAAGATCGCGTTGATGGGTCCCGAGGTCTTCGCCTCGACGCGGATCCGGTAGCCCATCCTCTTCAACTCGTCGCGCACCCATTGCGGCACGGACTCGTTGATCTCGATGAGCCCGGGCCGCGATTCGTGTGCGCCGAAGGAGCTGCGCATCTGATAGCTGTTGATGTTCGGCGCCTCGACGGCTTCCTGCACGTTCATGCCGAACTCGACGACGTCGAGAAAGAACTGCAGCAGGTTCTGGTCCTGCGTGTCTCCGCCCTGCACGGCAAATGCAAGGTACGGCTTGCCGTCCTTCAGCGCCATGGACGGCGTCAGCGTCACGCGCGGACGTTTGCCGGGCGCGAGCACGTTGAAGGGATTCTCGGCCGGGTCGAGCACGAAGCTCTGCATGCGCTGGCTCATTCCGATCCCCGTCCTGCCCGCGATGCAGACGGGGTTCCACCCTCCCGACGGCGTTACGGAGACCACCCAGCCTTCCTCGTCCGCCGCCTCGATCGAGGTCGTGCCGGCGAGAAAGCCCTCCTCGAACGAGCGTCGCCTGCTCACGCGATCGGGCGGTCCGCCCGCTGTCGCGGGCGCCGCGGGAGGATCGCTCTTCCATTTCGCGAGGATCGCCAGGTACGGATTCCTGTCCCCCTGGAACGGATATGGATCGCCCGGCTTCGCGTTCGCGTCGTTCATCGTCCAGTCGATCCCCTTCGCCCTGGCGGCCGCATACTCCTTCGACAGCAGTCCCCGGCGCGGCTCCGCGGGCGGAAAATCTGGATCGCCGTAGTAGAAGTCGCGGTCGGCAAAGGCGAGGTTCATGACCTGGTAGAGCGCGTGGATGTAGCGCGCGCTGTTGAAGCCCATGGCGCGCAGGTCCATCGGCTCGAGAAGATTGAGCGCCTGGAGCATCGCCGGTCCCTGCGTCCACACGTCGAGCTTGTAGACTTCGATTCCCTTGTAGGTCGTCATGACGGGCTCTTCGAACCTCGGCCTCCAGTGCGCGAGGTCCTCCATCGTCGCCAGGCCCCCCTGCTCCTTCGACCCGCGGACGAACTCCTGCGCGATGTCGCCCTTGTAGAACCGGTCGTACGCCGCGAGGATCGCGTCCTTCCGGTTTTTGCCCGCCGCGAGCGCCGTCTGTTCCGCGGCGACGAGTTTCCGGAGCGTCGCCGAGAGATCCGGCTGCTGGAAGATTTCGCCCGGCCGCGGCGCCTCGCGCGCCTCGCCCGGGTGCGTCAGGAAGAGTTTCGCCGAGTATGGCCACTGCTGGATCTGCTTTTTCTCGCGCTCGATCGCGTCTGCGAGCTCCTGCTCGATCGGGTATCCCTCCGCCATCTGCAGGGCTGGCGCGAGAACATCCTTGAGGGAGAGCTTCCCGTACTCCGCCAGCATCAGGAGCAACCCGCCCGGCGTTCCCGGCGTCACGGCCGCCAGCGGACCGTACTCGGGCGGATACGCCGTGCCCCGGCTGCGGAAGAACTCCGGCGTCGCTCCCGTCGGCGCCACGCCGAGCGCGTTGACCGCGATGACCTTTCCCGTCTTCGGATTGAAGATCAGCGCCTGCGTCTCGCCGCCCCACGAGAGCGTGTCGAACATCGTCGTCGTCGCCGCCAGCATCGCGCACGCCGCATCCACCGCGTTGCCGCCCTTCTGGAACGTCATCGCGCCGGCGGTCGCCGCAAGCGGCTTGCCCGTGATCGCCACCCAGTGCTTGCCGTGAAGGACCGGCTTCGTGGATGCGGACATGGGCGGCGCGAACGGGATCAGAGCGGCAACCAGGGCAATCCGCAGCATTCTTCCTGCCACATTCAAACGCATCGCCAGCCCTCCGTCGCCAGCGACGATACAGCGAGTGGTCCGAGGCCGGCCAGACAAGTGGCCAAAGTCGATGCTCGCATTCCGGACGGGGTCTCTATAATCAATCGTTCCCGAGCAGACGCCGATGCTTCCAGTGACACCCACCATCTCCATTCCGGATCACGAGCTGCACGAGCGGTTCGTGCGCGCGTCCGGTCCGGGGGGCCAGAACGTCAACAAGGTGGCCACCGCCGTGGAGCTGCGCTTCAACATCCCGGCGTCGGAGCTGCCGGACGACGTGAAAGCGCGACTGATCGCCCTTGCCGGTAGGAAAGTGACAGCCGACGGCGTGCTCCTCATCGACAGCCGCGAACACCGAACCCAGGCCCAGAATCGCGCCGCGGCCCGGGCTCGTCTGACGGCCCTGGTCCGGCAGGCCGCGAAGAAGCCGAAGCCGCGCAGGAAGACGCGCCCCTCCCGTGCCGCCAAAGAGCGGCGTCTCGAGGCAAAGGGACAGCGCGCGCGCATCAAGACGCGGCGTGGCCGGGTCGGGGGCGACGAATAGACAGCCCGTTTTTCGCCTGAGCGCGGCGAAGGATTTCGAGACATGGCAAAGAAGGACGCGCGCGTCGACGTTGACATCGCGAAGTCCGCCGACTTCGCAAGACCCATCCTCCGGCGCCTGCGCAAGCTCGTGCACCAGGGCTGCCCGGGCGTCGTGGAGGAGATCAAGTGGGGTATGCCACACTTCAACTACGGAGGCATGCTCTGCGGGATG
>JANMPW010000081.1:0-1579 GCA_031370065.1 Acidobacteriota bacterium | reverse complement strand
CCGGCCCGCGCGAGGGAGCAACCGGCTGCGTCGGCAACGAGATGGATATCGGGGGCCTCGCCAAGGGCCGCCAGCCGCGCCACCCGCAACGCCAATTCGTCCGGAACGCCGGCGGCGCGGTAACTCCCGGCCCGCCCGGCGATCTCCTCGACAATACCTTTCGGCACGACGGCATCGATGCTCTTGCTGACCCCGTCAACCGCCGTCGCGAAGAGTTCGGTGATCGGCCCAATGCCCTGGTCGAACGAAACGTTCCTGAGGAACCAGACGGTCTCGGAAAACTGGAGGTCCTGAACGGCACGATAGAGCCCGAGTTGGACGGTACCGGAGACCTTGTCATCGAGAGCGTCGATCGCCTGCCGCAAGTTATCCAGCCCGAACGCGCCGCGGACGGCGATATAGGCGCGGGCAATCGCCGCCGGGTCCGCGCCCGTCCGGTCGGCAATTCGCGTCAGGTACGTCGGACCGCCGTCGTTGATCATCGCATTCACGACCCGGGTCGCGATGATCTCGCGGCGCAGGCGATGCGCTTCGATGTCGTCGGCCTGGCTGTCTCGCATGCGTTTCGGGAAGTAGTCGCGGAGTTCGACGGCAAGCACCGCGTCGTCGATGACGTCGGTGGCGACGAGATCGTCGAAGAGGACGATCTTGGCATAGGCGAGGAGCACGCCGATCTCGGCGCGGGTTAGCGGCTTTGCTGCCTTCTGCCGTTCGCTCATGGCGGCGTCGTCAGGCAGCATTTCGACAGCGCGGCTGAGCAGGCCGCGCGCCTCGAGCTCCTGCATCAGGCGTAGCTGAAAGCCGAAATCCTCGAAGCCGCGGCCCTCGGCGAGCGAGACCGCGAGCGTCTGCAGGTAGTTGTTGCGCAGCACGAGTTGCGCCACCTCGTCGGTCATCGCCACCAGCAGCGTGTCGCGTTTCTTCAAGTCGATGCGGCCGTCGCGGAGCGCTCGGCCGAACGCGATCTTGATGTTCACCTCGAGGTCGGAGGTGTTCACGCCGGCGGAATTGTCGATGGCGTCCGAGTTGCAGCGTCCACCGGCGAGACCGAAGGCAACGCGCCCCCGTTGGGTCATGCCGAGATTGGCGCCCTCGCCGACGACCCGGGCCCGAATCTCCGTAGCGCTAATGCGGACGGCATCGTTGGCGCGATCGCCGACCGTATCGTCGCTCTCACCCGGCGCCTTGATGAACGTACCGATGCCCCCGAACCAGAGGAGGTCGGCCCGCGCGCGGAGAATCGCTTGCATCAGTTCCTGCGGCGTCACTCGCTCCTTCGACAAGTCGAGGAGGGTCCGGATTTCACTGCCGACTTTGATCGACTTCTCGCGCCGCGAGAACACGCCGCCGCCCGCCGAAATCCTGGTGCGGTCGTAGTCCTGCCAGCTCGACTGCGGCAGGGCAAAGAGGCGCCTGCGCTCGGCGAAGCTGATCACGGCGTCCGGATCGGGGTCGATGAAGATGTCGCGATGGTCGAAAGCTGCCACCAGCTTGGTCACCGGCGAGAGCAGCATGGCGTTGCCGAACACGTCGCCTGACATGTCGCCGACGCCGACCGCCGTGAACGGCGTCGTCTGGA
>JANMPW010000047.1:0-7996 GCA_031370065.1 Acidobacteriota bacterium | reverse complement strand
AGGACGGGGCTGCGCGGGCGGTGCTTGGCCACGAGGCGCGCGGTCGCGCCCGACTCGGTCCACGCGACGATCAACGAAGCGCCGATGTGCTCCGCGAGCTCGCAGGCGGCGCCCGCGACCGCCTCCGGCAGGCTCTGGAGGGTCCGGTCCTCGAAGCGCCGCATCCACTGCTCGAACGGAAAGGCGGCCTCCGTGTCCTCCGCGATGCGCTTCATCGTCGCGACAGCCTCCTCGGGATAGCGGCCGGACGCCGTTTCCTCCGACAGCATCACGGCGTCGGTGCCGTCCAGGATCGCGTTGGCGACGTCGCCGACCTCGGCGCGTGTCGGCCGCGGATTCTCGACCATGGAGAGCAGCATCTGCGTGGCCGTGATCACCGGCTTTCCCGCGCGGTTGGCCTTCTCGATGAGCATTTTCTGGAGCAGCGGCACGTGCTCGAGGGGCGTCTCGACGCCGAGGTCGCCGCGCGCGACCATGATGCCGTCCGCCTCCGCCAGGATCGCGTCGATCGAGGATAGGGCCTCGTGCTTCTCGATCTTCGCGATGATGGGGATCTGCGCGCCGCGGTCGGCCATGAATGCCCGGGCCTGCAGGACGTCGTGGGCCGAACGCACGAAGGACAGGGCGACGTAGTCCACGCGCTGCTCGATGCCGAAGGTCAAGTCGTCCCGGTCCTTGTCCGTCAGGCCCGGCGCCGCGATCGAGCGCGACGGCAGGCTGATCCCCTTGTGGGACGAGAGCGTTCCCCCGACGACGACGCGGCAGCGGACGTCCGTCGGGCTGACGTCCTCGGCGCGGAGCTCGACCTCGCCGTCGGCCAGAAGCAAGCGGTCGCCGGAACGGACGCTGCCGGGCAGATCCGGAAAGCTCACCGAGACCTCGGACGCGTCGCCCGGCACGGCCCGGCTCGTCAGCGTGAACGGGGCGCCGGGCTCGAGCCGGACGGACGCGGCGGCGATTTCCCCGATGCGGATCTTGATGCCCGAGAGGTCCTGGAGGGTCGCGATCGGTCGGCCTTTCTTCTCCGCGATCCCGCGCAGGGCCGCCATCACGGCCGCGTGCTCCTCGTGCGTTCCGTGGGAAAAGTTCAGCCGAGCGACGTCCATGCCCGCCGCGACGAGGCGCTCGAGCCTCTCCGGCGAGCGAGAGGCGGGCCCGATCGTGCAGACGATCTTGGTGCGCGGCATGGAGGGCAAGACTAACTCGTGGCGCGGCAAAAAAACGCCGCCGGACTTTCATCCGGCGGCAATCAGAAGAGAAGGAGAAATATTCAGTTCTTGGGGGTGATGGCCTTCTTGACGTCCTCGGCGGTCTTTTTGGCGGCGTCGGCGGTCGCAGCGCCTGCGTCCTTCGCGGCGTCTCCAACGGCCTTGCCGGCCTCCTTGGCGGCGTCGGCCGTGGCGGCCCCGGCGTCCTTGGCCTTGTCGGCGGCGTCGGCGGCCGCATCCTTGACCGCAGCGGCGCCGTCCTTGGCAGCCTCGACCGCCTTCTCACCGGCGTCCTTGGCCGCCTGGCCGGCGTCGCTGACCTCGGCCTTCTTGCATGCGGTGGCGAGGCCCATCATGAGAACGAGGGCGAGCAGGGAAATCCAAGTCTTTTTCATCGAGTGTGCTCCTTTTCGTAATTGAGCGGATCTGGTTGTCGCGACCGGGCCGACGCCGCGCCGCTCTGTAAAAGACTGCGCCCGCCGCGAGGCGGGCGCAGTGAGAAATGCTTGACGGGAAGTTACTTCGTCGAGCGGGCCTTGCGAATCGCAGTGAGCCCGACGCCAGCGGCCAGCGACAGGATGCCCGCGAAACCGACGAGCGGAAGCTCGGTGGCAGTCTTGGGGAGCTTCTTCTCATGCGCCGGCTTGGCCGCCGCCTTGTCGGCCGCCTTGTTGGCTGCCGCATCCGCAGCTGCCTGCTTGGCCGCCGCCTTGTCGGCCGCCTTCTTGGCTGCTGCATCCGCAGCTGCCTGCTTGGCCGCCGACGCGTCGGCTGCTGCCTTTTCCGCAGCCGAGGTGTCCGCAGCCGCCATGGCCTTGCCGGGGGCTGCCTTCTGAACGATCATGCCCGTGATCCGGTCGCCGACGTTGATGGCGGAGGCGTCGACCACCTTGCCGTCCTTGACGATGGTGATGTCGCTGGCCGCGGACCACTCGTACTTTTCGACGCCCGTGGCGCCCTTGATCATCATCGAGTTGCCGGCCTTGGCCACGACCTCGGCGTTCAACTCCTCGTGGACCATGACGTCGGTCGTCTTCCAGTTCGCGATGCCCGATTCGAGCCCGGTCACTTTCATGCCCGGCTTCAGGTCCGCCACCGCCGTGCCGGCCTTGCCGTCGGCGTTGAACGTGGTTCCTGCGGGAACGTCGTACTGGCGGACCCCATTGGGTCCCCGGAGCACGACCACGCCGCCAGGCAGAACGGTGACAACCGTGTAGGTGCCCTGCGCCGCCGCGATACCGGCCGACGCGAGCATGACGCACGCAGCAAGAAGCACCAACAGAGAACGAGACTTCCTCACCATTTCTCCTCCTTCAAATATAAGCCGACGGGAAGCCCACGACGGGCAAGCGGGGGATTCTATGCGAGGACGAGCTATGGGGGACAGGGAAAATGGCATCCTGCGCTCCGGGTGCAACGCCATCTTCTGAAACGGTCACAGGAGAACACATTTGTTTTCAGCCGTTTGGAGCGTTCCGCTCCGGCCCGGGCGAGGCGAGGTGCGTCTGTCAGACGCAGGTCGGGGCGATCGGTTCGCGGGCGCATCCCTCTGGCCCCCAGTCAACCCGGGGGCTCAATTTTTTGAGTCCAGTCCGCGGCGGACAGCATGTCGCGCAGCGACGTGAGAAGCCGGGCGACGTCGACGGGCTTGGTCAGCACCCTCCTCACGCCGGCGGCTTCGATACGCCGGGTGTCCGCATCGGCCGTGACCCCGGTCAGGGCTATGACGGGAGGGAAGCCGCGGTCTCGATTCAGCCGCTCCCGCAGCCACACCGCTCCGTCCCCGTCCGGCAGGGTGATGTCGAGCACGATGGCGGCGGGCGCCGTATCTTTCAAGAACGCATTGGCCTCCTCCAGGTTCGCGGCTTCCTGGATCTCGTAGCCCTCCGATTCGAGAAGCGCGCGCAGGCCGTAACGGGAAGCCTGATCGTCTTCGACAATGAGGACCAGAGAGCGTCCTGGAAGACCAGCCTGCACTGGCGGGGCTTCCGACCCCCGGGGCGCTTCCCCTGCAATCGGCAGGTCAGGAAGGGTGAAGCGAACTCGCGTCCCCTGGCCTTCCTTGCTGTCGAGGAACAGGTCTCCCCCCATGATTTCCACGAGCTGTTTCGAGATCGGCAGCCCCAAGCCCGTGCCCCGCGGAGCGTCGCCGGTCCGCGGGCGGATCTGCCGAAAAGGCTCAAATGCGGCGCCGATGAGCTCCGCCGGAATTCCACATCCTGTGTCTTTGACCTCGAAGGACGTCGACCCTTGCCATGGCTCTGCGCTCAAGGTCACGTGACCTGCGTTCGTGTACTTGACCGCGTTCGAAAGGAGATTCACCAGCACGCGAGAGAGCTTCTCCCGGTCGAAGGAGGATGCGTCCGGAAGATCGCGATGCGCCTCCACGACCAGCTCGAGCCCCTTCTCGCGCGCTTGGGGCTCGACGAGGTCGGCACTCTCGCGGAGGAGCGCCCGAATCGAAACGGTTTGAGGGTGCAGGTCGCGCTGCCCGGCCTCCAGCTTAGCCAGATCCAGGATGTTGTCGATCATCCGACGGAGCGCCTCGGCGGCCTCCAGAAGGACCCGGACATTCCGGGGTCTCCGCTCGCGCTCTTCCTCGGTCGGATTCTTCCGATCGAGCTGATGGGCCAGGAGCACGATGGTGTTCAGGGGAGTACGGAGTTCGTGAGAAACGGTGGAGAGAAAATCTGAACGCATTCGATCGAGTTCGGACAGCTTGCGATACGCCTCGGAGCGCTCACGGCCGAGGCGACGCTGCTCGCGGACGAGCCGACCGACGCGGATCAGCGATCGCGCGCGGGTCCGCAGCTCGACGGTTTCGATGGGTTTCCCGATGAAGTCATCGGCGCCGACGGCGTAGCCCTTTTCACGGTCGATGGTGCCCGCCGTCAGCAGGAGGACCGGTACGAAGTCCGGGGATTGCCTCGTGAGGGTCTGCGTCAGGGAGTAACCGGTTTCTGCGCCGAGCATCACATCGATGACGCAGAGGTCGAATTTCCCGTCTTCTTGATAGAGCGCGAGAGCCTGCGGGGCGCTCATGGCCGTAACGACCTCGTGGCCGTCCGCCTGGAGGTCTTCCTGGAGCAGGCGAGCGACGTCGGCCTGGTCGTCGACCAACAGGATGCGGCCCGGCCCGCTCCCCGGCAGGTCTGAGCGCCGCCCGAGCTCGGCCGTCGCCGAAGGGCGAATTCCCAGGTACGACGCGACACGGGCGGCAAAGTTTTCCTCGTTGATCGGCTTCGGGATGAAGCCGTCGCAGCCAGCGGCCAGCGCCCTCTCGCGGTCGCCCTGCATCGCGTGCGCCGTGACCGCCACGATGGGAATGGACGCCGTCGTCGATTCGGCCCGGATCTGCCGGGTCGCCTCCCATCCCGAAAGGGTCGGAAGGGAAAGATCCATCAGGATGAGGTCGGGCCGGAACTCGCGAGCAGCCGAGACCGCCTCTGCGCCGTCGGACACGGAGAAGATTTCGTGGTGATCCGCCTCCAACAGCATGTGGATCAGCGCCCGAATGTCGGGCGAGTCCTCGGCAATGAGAATTCTAGCCAGCGGGTTTCCTTTCGTTTCCCAGGGTCGTCAGTGTGTCCCGCAGCAGGCGGGTCATGTCCGCGCCTTTCTTCAAGATTCTCTGGGCCGAGCCTTGGAGCTTTTCATAGTCGGACGAAGCCAGATCCTTGGCGGTCATAATCACGACGGGCATATCGCGAAGGTCGGAATTTTCGCGGATGCGATAAAGGACCTCAAACCCGTCCGGCTCAGGCATGAGGAGATCCAGAAGCACCGCGGCGGGGCGCTCCGCGGCGATGCAAGAGATTGCCTCCTCGCCGCTTCCGACCGCCATCGTGCGAAATCCCGACGCGCCGAGCTCGCGTTCGAGAAGTTGGCGGATGTCCGGGTCGTCGTCGACGATCAGCACGTAGCCGGGGAAACCGAGTACACCCGCGCGGGAGAGCACCTCGAAGATCCTTCCGGGCTGTACGGGCTTGACGAGGTAGTCGAAGGCTCCGAGCGAAATGCCCAGAGCACGATCGTCGACGACCGAATGCATGACGACCGGAATCGCCCTCGTGTCGGCAGACTCCTTGAGAGCCCGCAAAGCGGCCCAGCCATCGAGCCGGGGCATGAGGACATCGAGGACAACCACATCCGGCTTTTCCCGGCGGGCCGTCTCGACGGCGCTGGCACCGTCGGCGGCCTCGAGCACCGTAAAGCCGTATGGTTCGAGCTCGAGGCGCAGCAATCGTCGGGTGCTTTCGTCGTCATCCACGATCAGAGCTCGCCTGTTCCCGGAGGCCGTGATCGGAGCCAGGCGGGGGGTCGCATCGGGATCGCCGCCAGGCAATTCGCAAGGGAGAGTCACTGTGAACGTGGAGCCCTTGCCGAGCTCGCTCTCGACCTGGACGGATCCGCCCAACAGCAAGGCCAGTTTTCGGACGATGGCGAGACCGAGTCCGGTCCCCCCCCGAGCCTGATGGGCAGTGGATTCGCCCTGGCGGAACTCTTCGAAGATAGCCTCCTGCTCCTCGGCCGGGATTCCGATTCCGGAATCCGTCACCACGAGCGCCCAGAGCCGGCGCCCGCGCGGTTCGGCGCGTACCTCGACGCTTCCGATTTCGGTGAACTTCAGCGCGTTGCCGACGAGGTTCGCCAGGATCTGGGACAGCTTTGCCGTGTCACTGATGACGGTCGAAAGGTCGGACGCGACATGGGTCTTCAGGTCCAGGCTCTTTCGCCGGGCGGCCTCCTCGAAATCGGTCGCAACCTGTTGAAGCAGAGTCGAGACCGAGACCACCTCGCGGTGGAGCTCGGCCTTGCCGGACTCGATCTTGGAAATGTCGAGGACGTCGTTGATGAGGCCCAGCAGAAGGCGGGCATTGCGTTGGACCCGCTCGAGGCTCTCCTTTTGCGGAGTATTGAGCTCGCCCTGTGTCCCGCGCAGAAGCGTTCCGGTGAATCCGAGGATGACGGTCATCGGGGTGCGGAGTTCGTGCGAGACCGCGGCGAGGAATCGGTCCTTCAAGGCGGATGCGCGCTGAAGCTCCTGTGCGGTGCGGGAAATCCGGCTTCGTTGCTCTTCGAGCAGCTCGTTTTGTTCGGCGAGCCGGCGGGACTGGGCGGCGAGCCGCTCGTTTGCGGACGCATTGGCCAACGCGACGGCCAGGCTCGGAGCGATGGCGGCGAGGGTGTTACGGGCTCGCTCCGTGAAAGGGTGCACTGCTCCCAGTGCCAGGACCCCTACCGTTTCTCCGAAGTACATCAAGGGCAGATGGAGGCTCTCGCGGGGTAGGATCCGCCCGTCGTAAAGATTGACTGTGGGAGTCTGTGGATCGACGGAAACGAGGACGGGCCTGCCTTCGCGCGCGGCGCGCGCCGCCTCCTCCCGGGCGTTCTGCTCGTCGATCCCCGCCGATCCGCCGACAGCCGCCGCCGGGCGGAACCCCTCGTCGCCTTCGGCGAGGTAGATGACCGCGCTGGAAGCTCCAGTCGCCTCGAGGATCTTCTCGAGCAGCTTCGAGCCGAAGCCAGCGAGGTCGTTGATGGTCGCCGCGGCTGCCAGAACCGCATTCACGGAACCCTCGATGTCTCGGGCCTCGAGGGCCTTCCCGCGTTCGCCATACACGCGGGCCGCTTCGTTGAAATGAAGTCCCAGCTCGCCGATCTCGTCGCGCGACGCATCGAAGAGGCGCGGGGGCGGCATCCCGCTGACGAGATCCTTCAACGCGCGCGAAGCCGCCGCGCACGGACTCAGGATTCGACGATTCACGTCCGCGAGGAGCCAGGAAAGACCGATCAGGATGAGAGCGGCAAGGACGACGAGGGCGGTGGTCGCGGCGTCGCGGTCGTTCATCAACCGCTGCTCGGCGAACGATTGACTGCGCCCGAAGATGATCTCGAGGGCCTCGAGAGCCTCGCGGAGCTTGGCAGCCGCGGGTCCCGCCTCGTTGTCGCGCACGGCGGAGTATTCGCCCGGCCGCGCGACGGGCCGCAGCGTGACGGCTTTTTCGGCGGCGAAACCGTAGACATCGGCTGCCGCCTCCGCGTTACGAAGCGTTCCGAGCCCCCCTTCCGTGAGGGGGGCCCGATGGATCGCGCCGAGCGCGGACTTGAGATTCGTGCGGCCGAAATAATGTCGGGAAAGGTCGTAGCCCTCCCCGTTGCGCATGTAGCGGTCTAGACTCTCCGAGGCTACGGAAAGCCCCGCCATGGCGTCTGTGGTGCGCTCACGAAGATTCGTGTAGCGGGCGATCTGAAGGGTGGCATCGTACAGGCCGAGCACCGCGTTGATCGTGTAGTAGAGCCAACCCCCGACCACGATGAGGCCCAACACGGCATAGAGTTGTATGCGCGTGCGCAGCGAGCTCGCCCATGGAGAGGGCTGTGGCCCGGGAGTCTTCTTCGCTTTATCGGACATAGGATGCCAGCCGAGCCCTCTGGATTCTATGCACGAAGGGTGCCTGCCGAGCCTGAGGGTAGAGCAACCGTGCGTGAGGATCGCGTCGCTCTCGCGCGCTTCTCTTGCATGATCTCGCGACACCGTTGTCCGGGTTGAGCCTGCATCTCGGGCGCGCAACGGGGGCTCGAAAGAGCGTTTCATCTCTTCGAAAGGGGCCCAGACCGGCTGTTGTCGCGCGGAGAAGACGCGATCTTGAAAGAAGTCCCCGCCACGCCCGTAAAACCGAGCATCGCGGCAACGAGGCCGATCAACAGAAACGTCAGCGCGCGCGCCCTGCTCGGAATGCCTTTCCGCTCATCTTGACGCCCACGTAATCGATCGCCCCCGCAAC
>JANMPW010000037.1:0-11079 GCA_031370065.1 Acidobacteriota bacterium | reverse complement strand
CCCGTCGCCTGTGTGTCCTGGAACTCGGAGGTCGGACGCCAGCGCGTGATGCGCGTGACCCACCGCTGGGTGAAGAGGCCCCAGCGGATCCGGTACTCGATCCGGCGTCCCTCCCCGAGCGCGGAGGGCGCCGGCCCGTGGATGCGGAAGGAGACCCACGAAGGAGTGAGCCGGGCGAGATTGCCCGGGTCCGAGAAGAAGGCGAAGACCTCCTCGAGTGGCGCCTCGATCTGCTGCGTCTGGTCGAGCGAATACATGGCCGGGAGCGTATCGGATCCGTCCCAAAGGCCGCCCGGTTGTCGAGAACAGCGGCCGTCAAGGCAGCGGCTGCAGCCCGAAGAGCGGCAGCGTGACCACGCTGTGCAGGCCCGGCGTGGCGCGGACGATGAAAGGCACCGCGTTGACCACCGTCCCGACGGTCGCGCGATCGCCATGGAAGCCGCCAGCGACCGTCACGTGCACGGGAGGATCGCCCTCGATGTCGATCCGGTCGGCCGGCTCCACCGCGCCAACGGCCATCGTCAGGTCGAGTGAAACCAGGACGTCGTCTCCTGCCTGCACCAGCGCGACCTGGTGGAGCCCGAGAACGTGCCCGGGGGCCACGCCGTCCGTTTCCGTCTCCGCGATGACGGGATGGATCGTCTCGGTGATCTCGTCGATCGGCAAACCCAGTCCGAGTGCGATGATGGCCGCCGACTCCGAGAGCCCCACGTGGCCGAGCTTTTTCGCTGCCACACCCGCGGCGAAGTCCGCGGGCGTCATTCCCGCGCCGACCTTGGCCCGCAGCGGTCCGCGGCGTTTGGCCGCATCGACCACGCGCTTGACCTTCACCGAATCGACCTGGATGCAGGCCGACGCGACGGCGAGAACGAGCCGGTCCATGACGAGGCCGGGGTTGACTCCCGTTCCGAGCACGGCGACGCCCTTCTCCTTCGCCTTGCGGTCGATCTGGCGGGCCATCGGCAGGTGGCGCAGCTCCGGGTAGGAGAGCTCTTCGCACGTGGAGACGACGTGGAATCCCGCGGCGATCGCCTCTTCGATCTGCGGCAGGACCGCGTGGAGGCGAGACCCGGTGCAGAGAAGGACGACGTCCGACTTTCCGCGCGACGCCGCCGTCTCGGCGTAGAGCGCGGCCGCGCCCGGGCGGATCGTGACGTTCGGGAAGGCTCCGTCGAGCAGGTCCGAGAGGGGCTTGCCTGCCTTGTCGGGCGCCGGGTCGGCGGCTCCGAGCAGCTCGATATTTGCGCGTCCGGCGAGGGCCTTTCCGACCTCGACGCCGATGGGGCCGAGGCCGATCAGGACAGCGCGGGCTTTGCACGGGTTGTTCATGGCGCCGGGATTCTAATGGATTCTGCGCGGTCGTCTTCCGCGATCCGATCCGGAACGCCCGCGAGCAGCACGAGCGCGATGACCATGAAGACGGCGAGCGAGGCCACTGCGAGGCGGTACGCAATGCCCGCCCCGAGTGGCCGGGAGAGTCCGTCCACGATCGCCGCCCACACGAGGGGACCGACGATCGCCGCCGCGCGCGCCGAGAGCGCGCGCAGGCCGAAGAAGCGCCCGGCCTCGCCGGCGGGAACCAGCCGGAGGAGCAGAGGCCTTTCCGCCGACCAGATCCCGCCGAAGGCGAGGCCGACGACCACGCCGCCCGCCCAGAAGCCGGTGAGCGAGGGCGAGAGGGCGATGATCAGGAGCCCGGCGATCCATCCGACGAGGACGAGCATGAGCGTGCGGCGGGGGCCGAAGCGATCGCAGGCGCGGCCCGCGAGATAGGCCCCGACGATCGCCGGGATCGTGAGGGTCACGAAGAGGCGAATCTCGCCGCCGACCGGAAGCCCCAGCACTGCGACGGCGTAGAGCGCCATGAACGCGATCGCGGTCCCGAGGCCGTCCTGGTAGAAGTAGGACGCCACGACGAAGCGCCGCAACCCCGGAAAGCGCCCCGCCTCGCGGAAAGCTCCGACGAGCTCGCCCCCGAGGGAGGCGAGACGGATGCGCGGCCCCGAACCGCGCGGACGCGCGCCGTGGTCTCGGCAGAAGAAGAAGAGAGGGAGCGAGAAAAGGAAAAAAAGGGCGGCCGTCGGGGCGAAGGCGGCCTGTCGGCCTCCGGCGGGCAGGAGTCCTACCGCGCCTGTGACAAACGGCGCCACGAGCAGCACGCCGGCAATAGAGCCCACGTAGCCGACGGCGGTGCCGAACCCGGAGAGCCTGCCGCGCCCGGAAGGCGGCGCGAGATCGGTGAGCATCGCGTTGTACGGCGGCAACGCGAGCTGGTAGGCCGTGTTCGCCACGGCGAAGGCCGCGAGCAGGGCGGCCAGGGACGCGGCGCGCGGCAGGCGTGCATGCCCGAGGGGCCCGAGCGCGAGCGTTGCGGCAACGCTGGCAATCGTCAGGCCGATCACCCACGGTTTGCGCCGCCCCGAAGCGTCCGAGACGGCGCCGATCCAGGGGGCCGCGACGAGCACCGCGACGGACGAGAGGCTCGTCGCGATCGAATAGGCAATGTTCGACGCACCCCGCTCCATGACGATCCAGACGGCGAAGTAGAGCGTCACGATGTTCATCGAGAAGATCGTGTTCGCGAAGTCGTAGAGCGCCCAGCTCCAGCGCTCGCGCGGGGGCGCGAGGCGTTGCGCGTCGGGGCGGGATTGGCTCATGGCTCGGGAGGGAGGATAATCCCGGGGCCGCTCAATAGCCGGAATCGAACGGGCGCCCGGCCCGTTAGAAGGCAACGTGGACAAAAGGCTCTCGGCGGTGGTGCTCGTTTCCTGCCTCCTCATGGCCTCGTGCGCCACGAGCAAAAAGGACGCGGGGCTCGGGATGCGCACCCTCGAGTGCGTGATCGAAGAGAAGGGCCAGGAGGGTCCCTCCAGCGCCTCGGGCTATCGAGGCGCTGGCAACTACTACATGGTCTTCGAGGCCCGGGAGGGCCAGGCGACGTCGCGCTATCGCCTCGAGGTGACGCGTCAGCAGTGGCAGCGCTACCAGGAGGGGCAGCGCGTCAAGATCACACTCAACAACAACATCCTGGTGGATATCCGCACGAACGAGTAAGCGCAGCCTTCAGCCGCCTCTCATGGTCTGCCTGAAGATCGTGTTCAGCGCGGGGCACCCGGCCGTCATCGGGGAATGTCCGGCCAGATTTCCCGGCCGGTCTCGGCAAAAAAGAGCCCGGCGCGGGTGGGGCGGCCCGTGAGTCGCTCCCAGTACCGCCGGTAGATCGCGATCTGCGGCGTGTAAAACGCGACGAGCTCCTCGAGGTTGTCGCCCACAGTATCGGACTTGTAGTCCACGAGTGTCCAGGCCCCGTCTTCCTCGAAGACGAGGTCGATGGCGCCCTGCAGGAGAGTCTCGGCCGGCCCATCCGCGAGGCCGAGCTCCTCGCGGCGAACCATCAGGGCGAACGGCACCTCCACGAGACGCCGGGTCGCGGCCGCCGCGCGCTTCCAGAGATCGGACGCGCGCGCGCCCTCGACGGTGCGGACGATCTCCTCGAGGTCGCCGGCCGCGCGCTCTTCCTCGGCCAGCAGGTTCGCGGCGTAGGCGCGCACGTCGAGCTTCCCGTCCCGCATCAGGGCCTCGAGGAGGCGATGCAGGACGCGGCCCCAGGACATGCCGCGCCCGGTCCGCTCCCAGGCGGGGCGAGGACCGGCGTGGGCGACGTGCGTGACGGGACTGACAAAGTAGCTCACGCGCGACGAAGCCGCTTGCCGCGCGCCGCGCCTCTCTCGGAAAGCGGCCGCCTCGGCCGGTAGGTCGCGCAGGGGCGGCGGCGCTTGCGCCGCGACGGGCGGCGCAGGCTCGGGGAGGTCGTCGTGGATGTAGGGATCGAATGCGCTCCACGGCCCTTTCGGTTTTCCCTTGCCCTGCCTCCACGTGCTCACGACCAGCATCTCGCGCGCCCGCGTGGCGGCGACGTAGAGCAGGCGCTTCTTCTCCGCGTCTTCGAAGCGCTTCTCGCGCTCGGCCATGGCCTCCCATCCGGCCGGCCGCGCGATCTCGATGACGCCGAATCCATCCGTTTCGCGAATCACGAGCCAGTATCCGCGGGCCGTGCTGCCGCCGCGGTCGATCCAGGACCGCGGCGCCTTCGGCCGGTCGGTGCGCGGGTCGGCGAGAAAGACGACCGGAGCTTCCAGCCCCTTGGCTCCGTGGACCGTCATCAGGCGCACCGCATCGCGCCGCCCGGGCTCGACGCTCATCTCCTCGATGTAGCCGGCGTGCGTCATGCGCGTCAGGTCCCGAACGACGGCCGGGAAGTCGAGGCCCTCGGCGGAGAGCGTGCGGGCCGCGGCCAGCGCCTTGAGCAGGTTGCCGGCGCGGCTGTCGCCGAGCTCGCGGGCCGCACCGGCCGCCACCCAGCCGAGCGCTTCGCAAATGCGCGCGATCGCGGCGCCGGGGGGAAGCCCGGCTGCGAACGCCTCGCCTTCGCCCATGAGCTGGCAGGCGCGCGCGATGCGCGGATCTGCCGTGACGGGGAGGGCGATGCGGAACGAGAATCGGCCGCCGGCCGCGAAGTGGCGGTACAGCGCCTCGTCGTCGATGCCGAAGAGCGGCCCCCGCAGCGCCGCGACGAATGGCACGGGATCGTCGGGATCGGAGATCGCAACGAGGAGAGAAAGCAGCGCCTTGAGCTCCTCGGAATCCTCGAAGGCGCCGCCCCCGGCGAGCTCGTAAGGCAGGCCGCGCGCCTCGAGCTCGCGCGCATAGTCGGCCATGTACCAGCGCTTGCGAAAGAGCACCAGGAAGTCGCCGGGCCGCCGCTGCCCGCCGGCGACCGCGGCCTCGATCGCGCGGGCAATGCGCCGGGAATCCTGTTCGACGACCGGCTCCGAGGTCGAAGTCGCCGTACGCGTCTCGAGCCGGAAGACGGGCGGGCCTCCCGGATCGCGGTGTGCTTCGAGCGGCGCGTGAGCCGCCTGCTCTGGCGAGGCCTCGGCGGGAAACTCCACGCGAAAGACCGTGTTGATCCAGTCGCAGAGCCGGCCGGTCGCGCGAAAGTTGGTCGTCAGGCCGAGCAGTCGCCCGCTCGTCTCGATGCGGCTGCGCACCAGGCCGTAGGTCTCGATGTCGGCGCGCCGGAAGCGGTAGATGGATTGCTTCGGGTCCCCGACGACGAAGAGCGAGCCCGGGTGCGGCGTCAGCTTCCGCCAGTCCGTCCCCTCGGTGTCGCTGCCGGTCAGGTAGAGGAGGATCTCGGCCTGGATCGGATCGGTGTCCTGGAACTCGTCCACGAGGATCGGCAGAAAGCGCTCCTGAAAGGCGCGCCGCACCGCCGGGTTCTTGCGCAGGAGATCCCGCGCGTGGAGCAGGAGGTCCTGAAAATTCAGCTGGCCGTTGCGACGGCGCCAGGCCGCGTAGTCGCGCACGGCGGGCGCGACGATCGCGATCAGGATCGGGTGCAGGTACTCGCGCCAGGCGCGGATATTCGGGGCCAGGACGTCGCGGACGAGCGCCTCGAACTGCCCGCGCAGCGGGCCCGCGTCCTTCGCCTCGTCCTTGGCGCGCTCGAGGACCTCCGCGACGCGCACGAAGCTCGCGGGCTCGCTCTCGGAGACGAACGCGGAAAGCCTCATCGCCCGCCGCACGGCCTCCTGGTAGTCGGTCCAGCCGTCGGGCGGGGGCTCCTCGGGCCCGCGGGCGGCGCGTTCGAGGTAATCGGCGACGGCGCTTCTTGCCGCGGAAAAGTCCGGAGGCGGCGTCTCCTCCTCGAGCGCCGGCTCCACGTCCTCGTTTTCCGACAGCGCCTCGAAGCTCTGGCGCAGCTCCTCAAGCTTCACGCCGAGCCTGGACAGGCGCGCCAGAATCGGACTGTCCTCGGAAAAGAGCCGCTCGGTGTAGCGGTCCCACGCCTCTTTCCTCGCGACGGCGTCCTCGGGCTGATCCATTTCCGCAAAGCCGGGGTCCACGCCGGCCTCGACTGGGCGCTCGCGCAGGAGCCGCGCGCAGAAAGCATGGATCGTCCCGACGAACGCAGCGTCCAGTCGCGCCAGTGCGTCCTCGAGCCGCGGGCGCAGCTCGGGGCCCGCGTCGCGCGAGGCCTGTTCGAGGCGGGTCTGGAATCTCTGGGAGAGCTCGGCCGCGGCCTTGATCGTGAACGTGACGGCCGAGATCCGCTCGACGGACGCGGTCCCCGTTCGCACCAGGGCGACCATGCGCTGAACGAGGCTTTCCGTCTTGCCGGTGCCGGCGGCGGCCTCGACCAGGATCGTGGTGCCGAGGTCCGTGGCGATCGCGTCGCGCGCGGCCTGGTCGGGCAGCGCCCGCGGCGGCTCAGCCCGGCTCATGGATCTCGCGGAACGCCTGGAGCACGGGCAACCGTGTCGCGGCGAGCTTCGACTTCGCGCGCCGGCGCGCGATCTTCTCGCCGCCGCAGACGGCCTCGTAGTCGCAGAACTTGCAGTCGTCCTTCTCCACGGCGTGCGGAAAGGCGCCCGCGCGGAGCAGGTCGAGCAGGCGGTGCGTGACCAGGCGCGTGCGCGCCGGATCGAGCGCGATCGGCAGCCGCTGGCCTTCGCCCTTCTTCCCCGGGAAAAAGTAGCCCGAGCGCGAAACCTCCGCGGGGGTGCCGGCGCGGGCGAGCAGCTGTTCGAGGGCCATCGCATAAAGCGCGTGCTGGATCTGGCGGCCGCCGTGGATGCCGCGCTCGGCCTTGTAACGGTACGCGCTGCCCGTCTTGTAGTCCCAGACGTGAAACGTGCCGTCGGGCGCCTCGTCCACCCGATCGATCGAGCCACGAAGGAGGAAGGACTCGCCCGCCGCGATTGCGATCGAAACGGGTTCGGGGCTGGCGATGGGGGACCGGCAGTCGGCCTTCGGGAGTCCGAAGGGCACCTCGAAGAAGCGCGGATTCACCGAGCGGCAGTGCTCCTCCTCGAGGCGCAGAAACGTGCGGCTAGCGAGGAGGATCTCCTGGCGCCGCTCTTCGAACGCCAGCTCGCTTGCCGGCGGAATCTTCTCCCGCCAGGAACCGATCGCGGCCTCCGCCAGCTCCTCGATCCGCTTCGCGTGACGCGCCGTCTCGGGCTTCTCTCCGGACGCGGTGATCTGCTCGAAGAAGAGGCGGAACACTTCGTGCAGCAGCGAGCCCGTCTTCATCGGATCGAGCCAGCGCGTGGTGTCGCGCTCGACTTGCTCCGGCGCCTCGACCCGGATCACGTGCTTCAAGAAGTACCGGAAGGGACACTGCGCCAGTGTCTCCAGACGCGAAGCCGACTGAGGCTGGCCGGACGTTCGCGGATCGAGCTCGGGTGTGCCTGATTCGACCGAGCCGTCCCAGATCGTGAATGCGTCCGAGTCCCGGGCCGTTTCCGCGCGGTGGCCGTCGGCCAGGTGCGGATAGAAGGCGCGGACGATCGGGGCCGCGGCGCCGGCCGCGGCAGAGAGGCCCGCTCCGCGCAGGCGCGACAACCACCATTCCGTGCCGTCGAGCGCGGCGTTCACGCCCGGCGCGAAGCCGGCCGGCGCGGGAAGAGCCGCGAGCAGCGCGCTGTAGTCCGCGTCGGAAAAGCCGGAGCTGGCGCGATAGAGCTCGAGGAAGAACGGCGACGGGAACTGCTCGCTCTGCTGATCGAGGCTGCGCAGCTTCCAGCTCGAATACGAGGCCGTCAGCGCCCCGGTCAGGCGCGCGACGCAAGCCCGCAGCACCAGCGCGGCGTCGCGCGGACGGTCGCGGTGCAGGGCGAGCGCGGCTGGCGCGAGAATGCGGTTGATCGCCCGGCGCTCGTCGTCGAGGAGCACCGGGTCCTCGAGGTCGTCGCCGGGGTGGCGCACTTCGTCGAGTCCGAGCAGGTACGTCTCGCGGCGCCCGGAGAATCCGCCGGAGCGGTAATCGGCGACGTGGACGCGTCCGGGGCGCGGGCGATCCGCTGCGACCGAGAGAGCGCGGACGGCGTCGGCGAGGCGCGCTCCCGCTTCCGCCGGGGCGAGCCGGTTCGCGGACAGGACCTCGAGCTCGCCGAGGAGCTTCTCGAGCGCCGCGAGCGCCATGGCGTCGAGCTCGTCGCCGACGCGCGCAAACTCGGACACGAACGTCCGGCATCCGCGGGAGAGCGAGCGCAGGTCGCACTGCTCGCGCGTCGCCTCGGAGGCGAGCTCGAGCGCACGCGCGGCGAAGTCTCGCGCCCGTCGCGCCGCCGCGATGCGGCGCGCCCGACGCTCGTCGCGCGCGGCGAGCTCTTCTTGCCCGGCATCCTGCCGCGCGACCGGGTCGTCCGCTTTTTCGAGCTCGGCGATGAGGCGGTCGAGGCACGCGTGGTGGCGCCGGGCGCCCCAGCCGATGCGCGCGTCGCGAAAGGTGCGTGCAGCGGCGCGTGTTCCGGGAGCGCCCTCGGCGCCGCCCGGCATCCGCGCGAACGTGAGGGCCCCCGAGGCCAGCGCCTCGCGGAGCACGTCGGCCGAGAATCCCTGGCCGATCCAGTTCAGAAACGCGAGCGCGGCTTGGCCGGGCCGCGTGAATGGCGCGGCGACGCCGCCGGAAAACGTGCACGGGATCCCGTGCTCGCGGGAGAGCTCCCAGCAGAGGGCCGGGTACGTCGAGGCATCCGTGTGGAGGATTTCCACGGCGTCGAAAGGCAAGCCATCCGAAAGGATCCGGCGAAACGCCTCACGGATCTCGTTTTCCTCGCCTGTTGCGCGGAAGAGCTTCGCATTCCCCGCTTTTCGCGCCCACTCGGCGGGCGGATCCGTGGCGAGGATCGCGAGGCGGCCACCGGCGAGCCGCTCGAGGAGAGAGCGTTCGACGGCGGTCAGCTCCTGTCCCTCGGGGAGCAGGTACACGGCGCCGACCCCCGGTCCTGGTGCCACGGCCGCTTCGACCGCCCGCCGCAGGACCTCGGCCGCATCGACTAAACGGCCGTTCGTCAGCGCCGCGTCGTAGCGGGTGAGGATGGCCTCGAGCTCCCGGCGTTTGCGTTTGTCGGCGAAGGCGCCTTCGGGCAGGGCGGCGGGGGAGATTCCGGCGGCGCGCAGCTCGTCGAACGTGCGGTGGATGGCCCGGTGAAAGCCCGGCCGGTCGCGCAGCGGCCCGAAGTACGCGTTCTCATCGAGCGCCTCGCCGCATGCCTGTTCGACGAGCGCGAGCGCCTGGGCGCGCGAGAGCAGGCGTAGGCCCTCGCGGGCGAGGTCCGCGCCGACGAGCCCGTGGGCAAGCGTGCGAACCGTCTCGACGCGCAGGTTCATCCACGGGTGACCCTCGCGGGCGAGCCGCTCGAGCAGCTGGTGGCCGATCGGGAGCGACGGCGCCACGAGGATCTTCTCCTCCAGCGGCTGCGCCGCGCAGGCCCGCTCGAGCTCCTGGATCAGGCGTGCCGTCGCGGGTGGCTCGTCGAAGGGCAAAAGCGGTTGGTTCGCCATGAATGCCGCCCATTCTTACCCAGACGGAGGACAAATGAGGTCCGGTCATGAGTCGTGAGTCATGAATCTTGAGCCGTCGGAACTTTCATGAGCCGGCTCACAACTCATGACTAATGACTCCCGACTCTTCCCTTGGGAGTAGACTCTTCTCGGAAAACGGGGGAGCCCACTTTGCGCCGCGGCGCAAAAGGCTGAGAGTCTCGCGCGATGTCGCGCGGGAGACCCCGCGAACCTGATGCGGGTAATGCCGCCGTAGGGAGTTGTCATGAGCATCCGTCGCGAGGCGCTTCCCTCCAACGCCGTCGCCAACCGGGAGCCACTGCCCGGATCGCGCAAGGTCTACGTCACCGGGCCGCACGGGATGCGCGTCCCGTTCCGCGAGATCGCGCTTGCTTCGACGCGCGGAGCACGCGGCGAGGCGGACCTGAATGCACCACTTCGCGTCTACGACACGTCGGGCCCCTACACGGACCCGTCGGTCGAGATCGACCTCGACCGCGGCCTGCCGGAGCTGCGCCGCCCGTGGATCCTGGCGCGGGGAGAGTACGACCGCTCGGCGCCGCTGCGGCTGAATGCGCCCGGGCTCGCGATGACGCGGCCCCGGGAAGTCCTGCGCGGGCGCGGCAACGTCACGCAGATGCACTACGCGAAGAAGGGCATCTTCACGCCCGAGATGGAGTTCATCGCGATCCGCGAGAACCTCCCGGTCGAGCTCGTGTTGAGCGAGGTCGCGCGCGGGCGCGCCATCATCCCCGCCAACATCAACCATTCGGAATCCGAGCCGATGATCATCGGCCGCAAGTTCCTCGTGAAGATCAACGCCAACATCGGCAACTCCGCCGTCGGGTCGTCGATCGAGGAGGAAGTCGAGAAGATGAGTTGGGCGACGCGCTGGGGCGGCGACACGGTCATGGACCTTTCGACCGGGCGCAACATCCACGAGACGCGCGAGTGGATCCTGCGCAATTCCCCGGTTCCGATCGGGACCGTCCCCATTTACCAGGCGCTGGAGAAGGTGGGCGGCAAGGCCGAGGAGCTCACCTGGGAGATCTTCCGCGACACGCTCATCGAGCAGGCCGAGCAGGGCGTCGATTACTTCACGATCCACGCGGGCGTGCGCCTGGCTTACGTCCCCCTGACGGCAAAGCGCGTCACGGGGATCGTCTCGCGCGGCGGCGCGATCATGGCGAAGTGGTGCCTCTCCCACCACGTCGAGAGCTTCCTGTACACGCGCTTCGACGAGATCTGCGAGATCATGAAGGCGTACGACGTCTCGTTCTCGCTCGGCGACGGGCTGCGCCCGGGCTCGACGGCCGACGCCAACGACGAGGCGCAGTTCGCCGAGCTCGAGACACTCGGCGAGCTCACGACGATCGCCTGGAAACACGACTGCCAGGTCATGATCGAGGGTCCGGGGCACGTCCCGATGCATTTGATCCAGGAGAACATGGAGAAGCAGCTCGCGATCTGCCACGAGGCGCCCTTCTACACGCTCGGGCCGCTCACGACCGACATCGCGCCGGGGTACGACCACATCACCTCGGCCATCGGCGCGGCGATGATCGGCTGGTACGGCACGGCGATGCTCTGCTACGTGACGCCGAAGGAGCACCTGGGCCTGCCGGACAAGAAGGACGTCAAGGACGGCGTGATCGCGTACAAGATCGCGGCCCACGCGGCCGATCTCGCCAAGGGACATCCGGGAGCGCGCGCCTGGGACGACGC